>JAURHT010000279.1 GCA_030833145.1 Aquirufa sp. | reverse complement strand
TTCATCCAGCATCGGATCATTTTGATTTTTCTAAGGGCGATGAGATTGTGGCATTCGCGGAGAAGACGGGTAAGCGAATGCATGGGCATACCTTGGTTTGGCATAATCAAGTTCCGCAGTGGATGAAAGACTTTCAAGGCGACCAACAAGCTTGGGAGGAAATGTTAAAAAACCATATTCAAACAGTCGTAACGCATTATAAAGGCAAGGTTTCCGGATGGGATGTCGTGAACGAATCGTTCGTAGATGATGGCGGTTTGCGTCCTTCTCTTTGGGCAGATCATATCCCAGATTATATCGCTAAAAGTTTCCAATGGGCGCATGAGGCAGACCCCAAGGCAACCCTTTTTTACAACGATTACGGACAGGACGGGCATCCTAAAAAGATGCAAGCCATTCTCGATCTTGTCGCTGACCTAAAGAAGCGTAACATTCCTATTCACGGATTAGGATTGCAGATGCACATAAATGTGGATTCGAAGCGTGCAGAAATTCAAGACGTAATCTCTAAATCCGTACAAACTGGACTTGCCATTCATTTTTCCGAGTTAGACATTGCCGTAAATCCAAAAAACAATCCGGATTATAGCTATGAAGCAAGTGCTCAAAATGAATTATTCTCCTTCGTTTTCAAGGCCTATAGTGCCATTCCGGCAAAGCAACAATATGGTATTACGTTTTGGAACGTATCAGACAAGGATACTTGGTTGCGTGGCTATTTCAAACGACCGAAAGAATATCCCCTCCTTTTTGATGATGCGTATGCCAAAAAACCAGGCTACACCAGCCTTATAAATGCTTTAAAAACGCCAAACTAAGCGGAACCTGAACCCGAGCATTCGAATTCTCATCCTCTAAATAATAATACTTGATGGCTGATTTGCGAGCCTGCTTTAGAATGGCTTCTACGGCAATTTGGCCTGTACCTAATGGCACATCATTTTCAGAGGAAGTCTTCACATCGAGGCCTACAGGAATATCCATCTTCAAATCTTTTACGTGCATTAATTTGAAACGATTCGGATATTTCTTCAGATAGGCCAGTGGATCTTGACCGAATTGATGCACCCATAAGATGTCTAGTTCGAACGAAACATAATCTGGGTTCGTCTGCTGGATCAAATAATCATACAACGTTTCATTCTGATAAGGCGTAAAATCATAGCCATGGTTATGGTAACTGAATTCAAGGCCATTCTCCTTTAGTTTTTGGCCTACCCTATTGAAATCCTTGACTGCGACCATAGCATCTTCAACCGTAAATACACCCTTGTGCGGAATCATGCCTACTCTCACAAAACTTGCCCCTAGTGTCTTTGCGTTCTGAATCACCTCATCCGTTTTATTCGTCAACGCATCATAATAAACACCATAGCTTGTGCAAATCATGCCTCGAGCATCTAATAAAGCCCTCATTTCAGCGGCTGTTTTACCGAAGAGGTTCGAAAATTCGATATTCCGAATTCCCATCTCTTTAATATAGTCCAAAGTCCCCGGAACATCTTTACTGAAATCATTTCTAAACGTAAAGGAAACAACTCCAGGAGTCTCTTTCAAGATTTTGCTGAATCGCTGTTGGGCAATAAGGCAATGTGAAAGCAATAGAAATAGAAAGAAGCTGCTTTTTTTCATAGAGGTAGATTTATCTGATTAAAGCTAAAAAATAAAACAGATTATATGCAAATTGCTGTATGAAAAAGACAACAAAATGGATTTTACAAGCCACCCTTGGTTTGTTACTTACAGGAGCAGGCCTATCGATGGCTATTGATGCCGGTCTAACAAAAAACCAAGGAGGCGATTGGTTCTTGTATGGGACTAGCGCTTTAATGGTTTTTCAAGCAGGATTATGCCTTGTCATTGATGCCCCCAAGCATAAAAAATAAACCTCATCGGATTCCATATCAGCAATATTTCGCTGTATAGCTTGATAAATTACTTCTAGCTCCTTCCATTTATATTAATTAATCCGCATTAAAACCTTTTGTATTTTTTTTAGTTTATATTGTACATTATTAAAATTCGCTTGAAAAAAGAGACCATTTTTGATATTGCGATTGTAGGTGCGGGGGCGTCCGGATTACAGCTAGTGTATGAACTCATACAGGCGGATCCTCAGCAGAAAATCCTAATCCTAGATTCAGGAGATCGATCTGAGAAAAGCTGGTGTTTTTGGGAAGCTAAAAACGCCTCCTGTTTTCCTTTTCTAATCGAAAAATCGTGGGATTCGATGCTCTACAAAACTTCGAAAGGG
>JAURHT010000045.1 GCA_030833145.1 Aquirufa sp. | reverse complement strand
CTTCAATGGCTGGATTATTAAAAGCGGGTGATCACGTCGTGGCATCCAATGCTTTGTTTGGTTCTTGCATTCAGATTTTGACCAAAATCACTTCCAAATGGGGTATCGAATGCACCTTTGTTCCAGGTGCCGATATCAATGCTTGGAAAGAGGCCATTCAACCTAATACGAAGTTTTTATTCTGTGAATCCCCTTCTAATCCAGGTTTAGAGCTGATAGATTTGAAAGAATTAGCGGCTTTGAAAGAGGGGAAAGACTTGATTCTAGCGGTAGATAACTGTTTTGCGACGCCTATTTTACAAACACCTTTGGATCTAGGGGCAGATTTAGTGATACACTCGGCTACAAAATACATTGATGGCCAAGGCCGTGTGTTAGGCGGTGTCATCTGTGGAAAGAAAGTTTATATCGATGAGATTCGCTTCTTTGCGCGCCATACAGGCCCATCGATGTCTCCATTTAATGCGTGGGTGTTGTCTAAGAGTTTGGAATTATTGGATTTAAGAATGCAGAAGCATTCCGAAAATGCGATGGCCTTAGCGGAAGCTTTGGAAGGACATAAAGCCTTGAATAATGTCAAATACCCTTATTTGAAATCACATCCGCAATATGAATTAGCGAAACGCCAAATGAAATACGGCGGAGGAATTTTAACACTCGATATCAAAGGTGGATTTGAAAAGGTAGTAGCGTTCAGTAAGTTGTTGAAGATTGCGTCTATTTCGCCTAATTTGGGGGATTCGCGCACAATTATCACGCACCCAGCTTCTACAACGCATTCTAAATTACCAGCAGAAGAGAAAGCAGCTTTAGGCATTACGGATGGTTTAGTTCGTGTGGCCGTCGGTTTAGAGTCTATTGAGGACTTAAAAGCAGATTTCTTACAAGCCCTAAATCAGATTAGCTAATGTGGATCGCTCTGATCGTTTGTTTGCTTTTGTTGACCGTAAACGTCGTGATAGGCGTTTATGTGGAGCGAAAGCTATCTGCTTTTATGCAGGATCGATTAGGGCCCATGGAAGTGGGAAAATGGGGTTTGCTCCAGGTTTTCGCGGATCTTTTAAAGTTATTCCAAAAAGAAGACATCGTTCCTGAAAACGCCCAAAAACGTTTGTTTCTCTTTGCGCCGTGGATTATTTTCTTGTCCGTTTTTGGCGCTTTTGCTGTTATTCCTTTGAGTTCTGGTACATTCTTACAAGGAAGCCAAACGGAAATGGGCTTGATGCTCTTGATGGGTATTGTTTCACTAGACAGTTTGGGGATTTTATTGGCGGGTTGGACTTCGAATAATAAGTATTCCTTGTTAGGCGCTATTCGTTCTGCAGCGCAATTGGTATCGTACGAGATACCTTTGGGATTAACCATCTTGTGTGTGGTCTTGATTTCAGGCTCCTTAAACCTGCAAGATATTTCGCTACAGCAAGGTATATTTGCGGTAGAACCTCAATATCTGTTCGGTTTAAAAGGATTAGGCATTGATGTAACTCAGGCTGGTGGTTTCTTGAGCTGGAATGTGGTGAGGATGCCACTATTTTTCTTCTTGTTCATTATCTATTTCATCGCTTCTTTAGCGGAAGCGAATCGTGCTCCATTTGACATTCCAGAGGCGGAATCTGAATTAGTGGGTGGTTTTCATACCGAATATGCCGGAATGCGCTGGGCCTTATTGTTCTTGTCAGAATATGGCTTGATGTTATTGGTCAGTGTTTTGGGCGTTATTTTATTCTGGGGATCTTGGTATTCTCCCTTGCCTAATATAGGTTCAATTCGACTAGCAGATTGGACGAATGGTGAGCCTGGAACAATTTATGCTACCCTGATTGGTTTCGTTTGGCTGATGTTGAAAGCTTATATTTTGATTGCTATTCAAATGTGGATTCGGTGGACTCTACCACGTCTTCGGGTAGATCAGTTGATGTATTTGTGCTGGAAAGTCCTGACCCCCTTTGCCCTGATTTTCGTCGCAATATCTGCGCTTTGGTCGCTACTCATGTAAGGAATCTCCTTTATTTTTTGTTTATTTACAGAATTGCGTCTGTTAACCTATATTCTATGATCAAACTCTTACCCAGAGTCTTTTGCCTTGGACTTTTATTTGTCCTTTCGCATCAAAGCATTGCACAAACTACCTCGCTTCCGGCCATTTTCGGTAAAGTAATCGATGCCTCTACGGGCGAGCCATTAAAAGGAGCAGATATTTCAGTCGATTTTAAAAAGTCAGGCGTAACAACCGATACCTCAGGAAATTTCAAAGTGCACGTTCCCTATGGCGAATGGGTGATCAAAGTGAGTTATGTAGGTTATAATCCCTATAGAACAAAAATTTACGTTAAAGCGAATACGGAGTTAAATGTAGAGTTAAACAACGTAACGAAACAATTAGAAGAAGTTATCGTATCGAGTGCGGCGACGAAGCGAGATATTCAGACACCTTCTTTGGGTGTAACAGTCTTAAGTTTAAAAGGAATCAAAAAACTGCCTACGATGATGGGTGAGGTGGATGTGATACGCAGTTTACAATCATTACCTGGGGTTTCTTCCGTAGGTGAGGGCGCTAATGGCTTGAATATTCGGGGTTCGAATGTGGACCAAAACTTAATTTACATCGATGATACCCCTATATTTAACCCGACCCATATGTTTGGTTTGTTCTCGGTCTTTGCGTCAGACGCGATTCGGGATTTAGAATTGTATAAAGGCGGGGTTCCGTCTCGTTTCGGTGGTCGTACCGCTTCGGTTTTGGACATTAAAATGATCGAACCGAATACAGATAAGTTCAAGATGCAAGGCGGTATCGGTTTAGTTTCAAACCGGGTAATGGCTGAAATTCCCATCATTAAGGAAAAATTATCTGTTTTAGTGGCAGGACGTCTTTCTGTGAACGATTTTATGTTTAAATGGTTTGCACCTGATTATTTGAAAAATCTGCGGGCGAATTTCTCTGATGTAGCGACGAAGATCTATTACCGTCCTAATACAAAGAATACGATTTCTCTTTCGACTTATTTAAGCCACGATTATTACCGCGTGGATTCCTTATTTAGTATTGAAAACGTAGTGGCGAAGCAAACTTCCTTTAATTATGGCCATAAAAATGTGGCCATACATTGGAATCACTACTTCTCACCTAAGTTAAATATGATGGTAAGTGGATCCCTAACGGATTACTCTACAAAGACTTTTGCGCCTGATACGGTGAATACGATTGATTTAAACTCCTCCATCTTATACCGCAATATGACGGCTAGTTTTGATTACCAGCCTCGTGAAAATCATAAAATGAATTTTGGTATTACCGGAACTCGCTATGATATCGACCCGGGTAATTTGAATGAAGGTGTTGTTTCGAGAGTTGCGACCGTTAGATTGCCTTTAGAGCAGTCCTATGAATTAGGCCTATTTGCAGATGACGAGTGGACCATTAGCCCTAAATTTACGGTTCAGGCCGGTCTGCGTTATTCGCAATACTACCGAATGGGTGCAGGGACTATTAATGAATATGTGCCGGGTCAAGTTCCCTCGTTGAATTCGATCGTTAAGAAAACGATGTATGGAGATGGTGAAGTGATGGCCTCTTATGGTGGTTTGGAACCTCGTTTAACGATGAAATACTCGTTAGCGGAGAATACCACGATGAAATTTGGCTATAACCGACAACAACAATTCTTCCAATTATTATCGAATAACACGACTCCGCTTCCTACCTCTCGTTGGAAAACAGCAGATACGTTTATCAAGCCGCAACAGAGTGATTTTCTGTCATTAGGTTTATTTAAAACTTTCAATGAAAATGTCTACGAGGCTTCTATTGAGACTTATTATCGGGACGTGAGAAATACATTGGATTTCGTTTCTGGAGCTAATCTTCAGTTGAATCCCAATATTGAGACCCAATTGATTACGGGTAAAAGCAAGGCCTATGGGATGGAATTAATGATGCAGAAGAAAAAAGGGGAAGTATCTGGCTGGGTATCTTATACGTATGCTAGAGCCTTTAATCAAATGATCGGAGATTATCCTGAAGTGCAGGCAATCAATGGGGGAGAGTGGTTTGCGACAAATTACGATAAGCCGCATACGTTTAATATGATGTTGAACATTCAACCGACAACGCACCACAGTTTCTCCTTTACATTTGCCTATAATACTGGTCGTCCATTTTCGTCTCCTTCTGGATCGTATGAGATTGGGGGTAAGAAATTCCCTGTTTTTGCAGAACGGAATAATGACCGCGTAAGAGATTACCATCGTTTGGATTTCTCTTGGACAATTAATAATCCATCGATGAAAAAACAACGTTGGGAAGGTAGCTGGGTGTTTACGATCTATAATTTATATGGTCGCCAAAACCCTTACTCCGTCTTCTTTAAATCAACTAAAAATGGGTTGAGAGCTTATGAATTAAGCGTTTTCGCCTCTCCATTTATCTCGTTAACCTATAATTTCAAATTCTTGTAATATGTCTTTATCTCCTAAAAATATACTTTTTTACCTATTTCTGTTGGGCGTAGTTACCTGGGCTTGTGTGAATCCCATTAAGGATTTTGTTCAAATCGATGCGACTTCATTCACTACGATTGAAGCCGATATTTCAGATGATCCTGATTTGAGTAAGGTACGCTTGACAAGCTCTTCTAATCGGTTGTTATCGCAATTAGCTTTGCCCATTTCAAAAGCCGTTGTCTTTGTGACGGACCAAAATGGCAACAAAACACCCTTCACAGAAGGCATTCCTTTAGGGACTTACTATCCCCCAACTGGATGGAAAGGGGCCGTAGCTTCCACTTACAAGTTAAACGTGAAGATGCTAACAGGGCAAACCTATGAAAGTACGGCGGAGACGATGAAGGCTGTTCCGGAGATTGAAAATGCGATCACCCGTTTTGAGACGTTTGAGCAATATGACAAAGTAGATGTTCGCCGGGCAGGTTTCACGGTTTACCTAGATTTCAAAGACCTGCCATCAGAGGGTGATTTTTACCTTTGGAATTGGAAGCATTACGAGAAAATCGGCTTCTGTGCAACATGTACGGACGGAGGAAAATACGACTTCAAAAAGTTAGATTGCGTGCAACCTAAATTTCCTACGGATGTGATTTTAAACTACATGTGCGATGGGAACTGCTGGGATATTACTAGTAATAATGATTTGAATGTATTTTCTGATGTGTTAACGAATGGCCAGCGCGTGGTGGGACGTCAAGTCGCACGTATCCCTTTCGATAATTGGACACCTTATTATTTCCGTTTAGAACAACGTTCCATTACTAAAAATGCGTTTGCCTTTTATCAATCCTTAATTTCACAAGTACAGTCTTCGGGCTCTTTGTTTGACGTACCTGCAGAGACCCGTTTCAGCTTAAATATTAAGTCTGTTACTAAGCCTACTGAACGAGTATTGGGAATATTTAACGTATTTTCTGTCCGTAAAAAGATCTTTATTATTGATCGCAGAAAAGATATTCCTGCTGGAGAATTACCTATCATATCCATAATTCCTGGCGATACCTATTCGTGTCCTCCAGGATATGTTGGATGCCAAGATAAGGCGCCTTGCATTGAATCGCCTACTAGAACAAAAATTACTCCAGAAGGTTGGGTATTCTAGTTTTTTAGGCACAAATTTGTGCTTTAATTAGAACTATGATCGGTGTTTTATTAGTGAATCTGGGAACTCCAGATGATCCGGGTACCCCTAGCGTACGCAAGTATTTACGGGAGTTTTTGATGGATGGTCGTGTCATTGACATTCCCTATCCGTTTCGCTATTTGTTGGTGAATGGTATCATTGCTCCTTTTAGAGCTCCTCAATCGGCTAAAATCTATAAAGAATTATGGGAAGAGCGCGGTTCTCCCTTGAAGTTTTATGGGGAGGACGTTTGTGCATCCTTATCGGAAACCTTAGGTGAAGGCTATATGGTTCGCTTAGCCATGCGTTACCAAAGTCCGGATTTGAAGTCGGTCATGTCAGAAATGCAGGCAGCCAGTCTGAAGAAATTAATCGTTATTCCTTTCTTCCCGCAATACGCTTCAGCTACCACCGGTTCGGTTTACGAGCGCGTGATGGAAATTATGTCTGATTGGCAAATTATGCCTTCACTATCGATGGTGAGCTATTTTTACCAGCATCCGATTTTTGCCAAATACTTTGCAGACAAAGCCGCGAACTATCAAAAAGACGTCGACTTCGACTATTACTTATTCTCTTATCACGGCGTTCCAGAGCGCCATATCCGTAAAGGTGATATCACAAAGAATACCTGTGTTTTTGGTACTTGTTGCGAAAGCATCACGGAAAAAAACCATACGTGTTATCGGGCCCAATGCCACGAAACCACGCGATTAATCGCGAAGGAGATGGGATTGAAACCTGGAACCTTTGGCACTGCATTCCAAAGCCGTTTAGGACGTGACCCTTGGTTACAGCCCTACACAGATGAAACCATCAAAAAGCTCGTTAAAGAAGGAAAGAAGAAGATTTTAGCCTTCTCTCCAGCCTTCGTTGCGGATTGTTTGGAAACCACCATTGAGGTAGGTGAGGAGTACAAAGAATTATTCGAAGAAGCGGGTGGAGAGCATTGGCAGTTAGTGGAAAGCTTGAATAACTCGCCGGAGTATGTGGCACTTTTAGAAGACCTCGTAAAGAACGCATAAGATGTTGGCATTAATTCTAACCATCGTATTTTCGGTTTTGCTACTGGTGAACTTTCGGGCGCATGCGAAGTTTAACATTGATACCCGTATCGCCATTTTATTGAATTACCCTGTTTGTTTTTTAACAGGTTACTTCCATCAAATGGATGCGATTCCCTTTCATTGGCCCTCTACGGCTTATTCTTTGGGGATTCTGGGCATTGGAATCGGCTTCGTAATTACATTCTTATTATCAGGCTATTCAACTGTTAAAAATGGAATGGCGCCCACGTCTTTAGCGAATAATATCTCCTTAGTAATTCCAGTAATGGTGAATCTCTTTATTTGGAAGACGGGTGGAGACTTGACCTTATCTGTGATTGCTGGGCTTCTTTTATCATTTGCAGCCATCTATTTCTGTAGCCCATCTGGTGCAGGTTCAGTCCAAAAGCCAGTTATTTGGGCCTTGGTTGCCGTTTTTGTAGCCTATGGAATCACAAATACAGCTTTTAATTACCTTAATGCGGCCATCGTTCAGCAAGTGGGTGGAAGTATTTCCTTTACTTTGATGCTATTACTTGGTTCAATGGCAACTTCTGCGATTGTTCTAGTGTATTGGACCATTACGGGTGGGGTTACCTGGTCATTAAGATCCGTTTTAGCAGCCATTCCTTTAGGACTTCCTAATTTCTTCTCGTTCTATTTCCTATTAAAAGCCTTAGATGCTTACCAACAAAATGGTGCGGTGGTTTTGACTATCTACAATCTAGGAGTAATTCTCCTAAGTGCAGTTACAGCTTTGGTTTTCTTCCAAGAAAAGTTGACGAACAAGCAGTGGGTGGGGATTGGGTTAGGGTGCGCGGGAATCGCGTTGATTATATTGTAATACACGAGAATTGTGCTGCGCAATAATTCTCTTTTGTATTACAATAAATCAACTCTAATTAACAGAGAGGGTTATAATTCAGATTCAAATACTGGAAATTATTGCGAAGCACAATTTCCGTATTTGTAAACTGAATTATAAAACATTAGCAGTCTGCTCCTTAATCTTCTCCAACTCATCCTTCATATTCACGACTAATCGTTGAATCGTTGAATCATTTGCCTTTGAGCCGATGGTGTTGATCTCGCGGCCAATTTCTTGGGCCATGAAGTTGAGTTTTTTTCCGTTTCCTTCCTCTAGAATTTCGATGAAGTAATCTAGGTGAGTAGCTAAACGTACTTTTTCTTCGGAGATGTCGAACTTCTCGATGTAATAAACCACCTCTTGTTCGAAGCGATTTTTATCAAAATCTTCTTTTAGCCCTAATTCTAAAAGGGCGTTACGCATCCGTTCGCGGATACCCGGCATGCGGATTTTGTCTTGTTCTAAAACTTGTGCTAGTCCTGATTTGATGGCAGCGATGTATTCGCGGAATTTGTCTTCCACGACCTTTCCTTCGCGCGCACGGAACTCCTTGCATTCTTTAACCGCTTCTTGAACGGCCTCGAATACTACTTTCCAAAGTGCTTCGATTTCCTCCTCATTATCTTGTGAATGATCGGATGCGCTCAAACTAGGCATTGACATCGCTTGTAGATACAAGGCATTTTCATCTATATTAGAGATGCCTAATTCGGTCGCTACGCGCTTTAATTCCGCAAAATAGGTGGCAATTTGACCTTGGGGCAGGATACTTTGTTCTACGTTTTCGTTGTTCTTTTGAAGGTGCAGATTCAGCTCCATTTTACCACGCTCTAATTGCTGGGTAAGGTAATTGCGGATGTCAATTTCTTTAGCTGAAAGCGATTTAGGAACACGACAAAATATATCCGTAAACTTCGAGTTTAGACTTTTAACTTCGACACGGATTTGCAGGTCTTGGAGTTCTTTTTGGGATTTTCCAAAGCCCGTCATGGAGTAGATCATATCGTTTCTTTTTTGGCCTTAGTCGCTTGGTAAAAAGCAAATGCAATGAATAAAAGCATCGCGATCGAAGCTCCTAAGTCAATTTTATTTCCCGTAATCACGGAAACGGGGGCAAACTTAAATTCAATCGTATGTTTTCCTGCAGGAATCGCCAAACCACGCAATACATAATCCGCTTGAACATGATTCGTTTCTTTCCCATCGATATAGGCCTTCCAATCCTTGTTTCCACGGTAATAGATTTCCGAGAACACTGCGAAGCCTGCTTGCTTAGAATCAGATGTATAAGTCAAATGATTTGGTTTGTAGTCCGTCAATTGAATGCTGCCATCCGCTTTAAAGTCCTTTGCAGGAACGAATGCCGCGTCTTTTTGTTCTACCAAAGCTACAGAGCGGGGATCGATTTTCCCAATATCAGATAGCGCCGCATCTGCGGTAGGAACAACTTGAACAGAAGTGACAAACCAAGCATTGCCCAAGGCACCAGGATTCGTTTGAGGCGCTAATTGGCCGGTTGAATCAGGGCTCAAAATGTATTTCGTATTTAGCATATTCAGGATGTTCATTTGTCCCGGATTGCCTGTGAATTGTTTCTCGATTAATTCTTGGTAACGACGTAATTTAGCGGCGTGGTATCCGCCTAACGATTGGTGGTAATAAGACGTAGTCGCATCGCTCATAAAGTTCGTCGCCACATTTACCACACGGTAATGGGTGGTATCCTGTAAGATTTTTTGATCTGCTGGAGTAGGAAGGATTTGCTCGTCTAGTGTAGCTTTGGACACAAAGAAATCTTTGCCAAAGTAGCGTTTCGCCACCGGGGTTAAATCAAAAATACCCAGTAATACTAAGGCGATTAACCAAATGGATTTTTTGACTTTCCCTGTACTCGCTACCCATAAAATGCCTGCCCCGATCAATACGATAAAGAAACTGCGGAAGGCATCTGATTGAAATAATTCGATACGGTCTAATTGGATAGCGCGCCAGATTTGGTTATTTAGGGCTGTATCTTGAATCAATGCTCCTCCAAAATTAGGCCCTTTAAAGTCAAAGAATAAATCTGGTGCCATTCCGAAAAACAAGGCAAGTCCGCCGCTTAAACCGGCTGCATACAATAAGGGCTTTTTGATTTCTGTCCAGCTGGATTTTTGCTGGATGAATCGGATTAAACCTAGAATTCCCAAGGTTACAATGCCTAATTGAACGAAGGACAGCACCATCGTGATGGCTCTGAACTTGTTGAACAATGGAAAGTATTGGAATAAAATTCCATTAAAGAAGAAATATTTACCCCAAGAGAAGGTGATGAACAAGGTCGTGAATCCGATGATCCACCATTTTTCGGCTGATTTGATGTAAAAGGCGCCAAACAAAAATAAGAAGATCACTAAGGCTCCAGCATAAGCTGGGCCAGCCGTATAGCTTTGATCTCCCCAATAGGCCGGTCCTTTTTCAACGAATCCCAAGGCTTGCTCGTCTGGAATACCCGCGTTAGACATCGTCTGGTAGGTATTTGAGGCCGTTCCTCCTAAATCTCCTGCAGAAGCACCACCCATGAAATTGGGGATCAATAAAGTACCTGTTTCGGCAATACCGTAGGACCAATCGAAGGCGTAGGTTTGATCTAAACCATCTCCACGCGATTTGTTGGCACTTAGTTCGGAGGCGCCACGCGTCGTTTCTTTAGCATATTCATAATTATTCCAAAGACGCATCGAGTGAGTTCCTAGAGCTAAAACTAGACCCAAGCCGAGTAATAATCCGCGCTTCAACCATTCCGCGACTGTTTTGTGAATGATGGCTTGTGATAGGGTGTAGATTTTGTAGAATCCAATAATGAAGAAAAGGTAATACGTAATTTGGACGTGGTTAGCGTATAATTCTAAAGCCATTCCCAGCGTAAATAGAGCAGCACCTAGCCATTTGCGATTTCCCCAGCCTAATTTCACACCCGCTAAAACGATAGGAGCGTAGGCTAATGCAATCACTTTGGAGGTATGACCTGCCGGAATAATCACCATATTGTAGGTCGCAAAGGCGTAGAAAACAGATCCCGCGAAGCCTAAAATAGGAGAGGCTCCCATGGCCCAAAGCAAAATATACATCCCTAGCATTTGTAGGAAAAGCAAATTCACAGGGCTGGGTAGGAGATTGGTAATGAAAGAACCGATTTTGGCAGAAATAGAATACGGATAAGATCCAGAAATCTGGTAGGTAGGCATCCCGCCAAACATCGAGTTCGACCACCACGCATCCTCACCGGTTTTCTCCTTGTATTGTAAGCTCTCCTGTGCCGCCGCCTGGGCTTGCTGAATATCGTGTTGAATCAATACTTTTCCTTGTAGAACGGGTCCACAATAGATAAAAGCGATCAATAGGAAACCCAAAAGGACAATCCCGTGGGGGGCAAAGGAGCGCAAATTAATTTTCATAGTTTATGAAATCGATACTAATTCAAGTTCAAATGTTAAATCACGGCCAGCCAATGGGTGATTTGCATCTAACGTAACGTGTGAATCCGTTAAATCAGTGATTACCACTTCTACCACGTGACCACCATCTTGGTGCATAGACAAAGAAGCACCTAATTCTAATTCGATGTGAGGAGGAATTTGAGCGCGTTCTAAGGTCACCGTATTTTCTGGAGAATGCTCGCCATAAGCTTCAGCAGCCGGAATTACAACGGTTTTTTTCTCGCCAATGGTCATACCAGTCACGCCATCATCAAAACCTTTGATGACCATGCCTGAACCTAATTGAAATTCAAGGGGCGTTCTTCCTACTGAAGAGTCAAAAATAGAACCGTCGGTGTGTTTACCTGTGTAGTGTACGGCAACCTTGTCGCCGGTTTTTGCAATAGACATATTGAATCGTTAAAATTTAAAAATAAGCTACAAATAACACGAATTTTCGGACGCTTTCAAAGCAAATGGCTCCACCATTTACCATTCACCACTTACCATTCACCATTTACCATTCACCATTTTATTTACATAATGATCTTTGGTATTTGAGAGATAGCGTATCTCCCAATTCAATCGCCGTCTTAAAATCCAAGCAGGCATCGTCGATCAAACCTAAATGCATTAGATTTATTCCTCGATTATAATACGTTTCGGCATAATAAGGATAGCGAATGATTGATTTTGAAAAGTCCCGAATGGCTCCTTTATCGTTCCCCAATTTGGATTTGAAATAGCCCCGATAGAAAAAGTAATCCGCATTCGTAGAATCGAGACGGATGGCTTTGGTTAGGTCAGAAATGGCACCGGAATATTCTTCCATCGATCCTCTTGAAAAGGCTCTTGCGAAGTAGATTTCAGGGTTTTTGGGATCTTTTGTTAAGGCCACCGAAAAGTTATACGTCGCTTCTTTGTATTTTTCTTGCTGGATTTGGCTTAGTCCAGCGGCATATTGTAGCATACAGCTGCTCAAGAAAAAGAGGGCAAAAAGAGAGGCAAATAAACGGATCATTTAAAAGTAACGATGGTGATTCCCGCACCGCCACGGTCTGCATGTTCGTCAGTGATGTTTTTAATTTCTCGGTATCGCTTTAATTGTTCGCGAATTAAAGTTCGTAAAATTCCGTCGCCTTTTCCATGCAATATTTGAACTTCTGGAACGCCTAATAGGAGGCAATCGTTAATGTATTGGTCTAAAATGACGTAAACTTCCTCGCCACGCTTCCCTCTAATGTCCAGTTTTAGTTGGAATTGGGCCATGCGATCATTGATGTCGATGCCTCGAAGAGGGGCTGAACTTTTCTTCTGTTGTTTAGGCGCGACGATTTTTTGGAGACGATTCAGTTTGATCGTACTGCGAATGGCTCCCAGAGAAATGACTGCGTCTTTACCTTTGAGTTCCATGATTTGTCCCAAAGTAGGTTCGTCGCCACTCCCTTTAATCACCACCCAATCGCCCACCGCGATAGGGGAGTTGGCATAAACGATACCGGGAGTTTCGGAAACGACTTTCAAAGGCGCTACCGTTTTTAGTTCTTTTTGCACAAATTGCTCTAAATCCGCCCGCAATTCCTTCGTCTTCTCTTTATCGGCCTCTTTTTCACGGATCTGCCTAATGGTCTGTTCAATACGTTGATTTGCCTCCTGAATAATCTTCTTTGCCTCAGCTTTCGCTGCATTTAACATCGCCTTCTGCTCTTCCTGAACGTGATTTTTCAGACGCTCGTAGTTTTCCTTGATGGAAAGCGCCTGCTCATTAGCTAAGGCTAAACTGGCGTTTTTACTCTCCCAAATCTGCTTCTCCGTCTCCGTCTCAAGCAATAATTTGTCAAAATCCACCTGCTTCTTACCTAATTTCTTACGCGCATTTTCGATGATGGCTTTCGGTAAACCGATCTTCTGCGCGATTTCAAAGGCAAACGAACTTCCCGGTTTACCCATATCCAAAATGAATTGGGGTTCCAAGTGCTCGGTATCGTAACGCATCGCCGCGTTGAAAAGTCCTTTTTGGCGATCTGCTAGGCTTTTTAAGTTGCCAAAGTGTGTGTTAATCGCTCCATAGCACCCTTTATCTGCTAGTTTCTCTAGAATTGATTCTGCAATCGCACCTCCTAAAGAAGGCTCCGTTCCAGTGCCAAATTCATCGACCAAAATCAACGTCTTCTCATTCACGTGCTGCAAGAAATGCCGCATATTACTTAAGTGGGACGAATAAGTACTTAATTCATTTTCCAGATTTTGTTCATCACCCATATCTAGGAAGAGTTGAGAGAAGAAGCCCATTGTACTGCCCTCGGCTAAAGGGACTAAGCAACCGGATTGAAATAAGAATTGCAATAAACCTACCGTACTTAATGTGACCGATTTACCTCCTGCGTTAGGACCTGAAACGACCATAATGCGGCGGTCGTCTTCCAAACGAATAGTTAACGGTTTAATCTTTTTGCCAATTTTTTCAAGCGATTTTTCTAGGAGCGGATGACGCGCATCGGTCCAATTGACGATCGGTTTATCTTGGATAAACGTAGGTTTTATGGCTTTATGAGCGCTTCCCCAGAGGGCTTTGGCCCGAATAAAATCAATCAAACCAAGCCACGAAAAGGCATGGGCTAAAAATGGCGTTAAAGGACGAATTCGATCCGACAGTTTCGATAAAATTTGGATGATTTCGCGACGTTCGGCTGACTCCAATGACTTTATCTCATTATTCATCGCTAACGCGTCAGCGGGCTCTAAAAAGACCGTTTTTCCCGTATCTGATTCATCTTGCACGAAACCTTTAATCTTCCGTTTGTGCTCCGCTGCCAGCGGAATCACCATTCGGCCATTGCGCAAGGTCAAAGAGAAATCCTTGCTCACCCAGCCCTCT
>JAURHT010000072.1 GCA_030833145.1 Aquirufa sp. | reverse complement strand
GCCATTCACCTTATCTTATGCGCAATCCGAGGAATACCCTACGCAGGTGGCGCCTACTTTATGGGCACACAAGACCTTGAAAGAGCAAATTATGACGGCGATTAAAGAAAGTCCGTTGCGCGAGAAGAAGGAATATGTGTATTCGGATTTGTCTTATTATTTATTGCCATCAGAGTCACCGCGGATGACCGGAAAGCCTTGGACGGACTTTTTAGCAGATTCGTTTTACAAACCTTTAGGGGCATCGACTTTAGTTTATCAAGCAGAGAAACATTTCCCGTTAGCGCGCATCGTGCCATCGGAATATGATTCTCTTTTCCGCAAGACGTTGATTCACGGCAAGGTGCACGATGAGGGTGCGGCTTTATTGGATGGCATTTCAGGCCACGCCGGTTTGTTCGGGAATGCGAATGACTTAGCAAAATTGATGCAGATGTACCTCCAAAAAGGGTATTTCGGTGGCCAGCAATTCATTCAAGAATCCACCATCAAACAGTGGACGTCTTATCCATTTAGCGCGGCTGAAAATGCACGTCGTGGGGTAGGATTTGACAAAGTGGATCGCAACAAGGCGGGTATTTCTGCGGCGGCTTCGGCGAGTCCGGAGAGCTTTGGTCACTCGGGTTTTACGGGAACGTACACTTGGATTGATCCTACGCAGGATTTAGTCTATGTCTTCTTATCGAACCGGGTGTATCCGACACGGAATAATTCCAAAATTTCGGATATGAACATTCGCACGGGAATCAATGAAGTGATATACCAAGCGATTAAAAAAGGAAATTAATATGCGCATACTCATCACGGGGGGTACAGGTTTTGTGGGTGGTGCTCTGAAGCAATTTTTGCTAAATCAGGGTCACGAGGTGGTGATTTTATCGCGATCTGGCGGAGATTTCCAATGGGATGTTTCCTATGGCTACATCGATCCAGCAGCATTCGAAGGCGTAGATGCGATCGTGCATTTAGCCGGGGCGGGCATCGCGGACGAGCGCTGGTCTGCCGCGCGCAAAAGAGAATTAATTAACAGCCGCGTGCGCAGCACCGCGGTTTTATACCAGGCTTTATCGACGATACCTCATTCGATAAAAACGGTCGTTTCTGCTTCTGCCATTGGCTTTTACGGAGCGGATACGGGCGAGCAAGAATGCACGGAATCTTCCCCTGCGGGTCTGGATTTCTTAGCGGATTGTACCAAGCAATGGGAAGAGGCAGTCGACCAGATCGCCACGGTAGGTATTCGATTAGCGAAAGTCCGTATCGGATTAGTGATGGGTGCAGATGGGGGGATTTTTCCGGTTATTTCGAAACCGATTCGGTATTACGTGGGAGCTAATTTGGGATCAGGAAAGCAATGGCAATCCTGGATTCACATTACCGACTTGGTCAGAATATTTAACGAGTTATTGATAAATTCGAGTCTATCAGGCGTCTATAATGGCGTTGCTCCGGAGCCGATTCGGGCGGGAGAAATGAACAAGCAAATTGCCAAAGCTTTGCACAGACCCTTTTTCTTGCCCTCCATTCCCGGGTTTTTACTTCGCCTGGTTTTAGGCGAGATGGCCTGTTTAGTGCTGGGAGGTAGCCGTGTGTCTTCGGCCAAAATAGAAAAAGACGCAGCCTTTTCCTTTACCTTTGTCCGCTTCGAGGAAGCATTAAAAGAACTAGTACATGTCTAAAAAAATATTGATTTATTGTGGGTCTTCGAAAGGCCACAACCCCGTTTATGCGGAACAAGTAGTGAAATTAGCGCAGGCTTTGCATGCCCATGGTTGCCAAGTGATTTTTGGCGCGGGAAGTGTGGGTTTGATGGGCGTTCTAGCCGATGAGTTCTTGCGCTTAGGCGGTCACGCGATAGGTGTAATCCCTAAGTTCATGGAGCCTTGGGAAGTGAAGCACAAGGGCTTGCCAGAATTGCACGTAACTGATACGATGCACACGCGAAAAGCATTGATGGCGGACATGGCGGATGGAGTGATTGCCATGCCGGGCGGCTTTGGGACGTTGGACGAATTGTTCGAAATTTTAACATGGAAGCAATTAGATCTGCACGAGATGCCGGTTTCGGTGTTTAATATCAATGGCTATTTTGATCACCAATTGAAGCAAATTCAACACATGGTGGATGAAGGATTCTTAAAGCAGCCCAATATGGATGCGCTGCAAGTAGAATCAGACCCCGAAAAATTAGCGGATTGGATCATGGCGTATCAGCCGGAGAAGATGGAAAAGAAGTGGATTTACGTGGGATGAGAAAGCTGTTGTTCTTCTTGTTGATGTCGGGATTTCTGATGGCCCAAAAAGCCCCGGAGAACTTAGGTTCTGCCGTGAATTCAGAATTTTCCGAATTGAATCCGGTGATTTCACCGGATGGAAGAACGCTGTATTTTGGCCGTAAAAACCATCCCGCTAATCGCTATGGAGTGAAAGGATCTGAAACGATTTCGGGTTCCCAGGATATTTGGTTTTCTGAAAAAGTAGGAGATACCTGGAGCACCGCAAGACGACTTTCCGAGGTATTAAATCGCGATCAGTACAACACCATTTTATCGATTTCCCCAGACGGCCAAACAATCCTCTTAAAAGGCGCCTATGTCAATGGCACCTATGAAACACGTGGGTTCTCCATCTCGAATAAAACGACTGCCGGCTGGACCGTTCCCGTCAAAGTCGACATCCCTGGCTATGAGCAAATGAGTAAAGGGAAGAATGAATACGGGTATTTGACGATGGATGGCAAGGCGATTTTACTGGCTTTTGCCAGAAAGAAGAACAGCGAAGACGACGATTTATATATCAGTTTTTTCGAGGAGGGCCGCTGGACGCGACCGCTTGAACTAGGCGATGAGATTAATACGAAATACTCAGAGACAACGCCCTTTTTATCAGCGGATGGCAAGACACTCTATTTTTCATCGGACCGACCGGGTGGCCAAGGGAGTCAAGATATTTACCTGACTCGTCGATTGGATGATACTTGGCAACACTGGCGTAAACCTCAAAACCTAGGCTCTCCCATCAACACAGATGAATACGATGCCTATTATTCCATCGCGGCAAAGGGCGATTATGCCTATTTTATGTCAGGGAAGGGGTCGCTGGGGAAGAAGGATATATTTCGACTGGCCTTAGAGTCCGCAGAGACTGAGGGAACGAGTCTGAAGTCCGGAGGTAATGAGTCCGGAGGTAAAGATTCAGGAGGAAAAATCGGAAATGCGCCGGCAGATGCCGCGATGGCGGATAGCCGTTTCGGACCTTCATCCACGCGCTCCGTGACTTCCCAAGAATCTGACCCGGTGGTTTTATTGTCCGGGACAGTGCTAAATCAGCAAACAGGCAAGGTGCCGGAGGATGCTTCGGTGACATACGAAGACCTGTCAAACGGAAAAGTGTTAGGTCAAGCGAAGCCAGATCCGACCACTGGTAAATACAAATTAGTCCTTCCCTATGGAAAGAACTACGGAATTACGGCGAAGGCCAAAGGCTTGATTCCCACTTCTACGAATCTTGATTTGAGTACGGCCCGCGGGCGCTATTTGGAATTAGATGACCGCGACCTGTCGATGGTACCACTTGAAAAAGGAAATACGGCGACGATTAATAACTTATTCTTTGACCTGGGAAAGGCGATTTTAAAGCCTGAATCGGAACCAGAATTAAAGCGGATTCTACAGGTCATGAAAGAGAATGTAGCTTTGGTCATTGAAATTAGTGGGCACACGGATAATACGGGATCGGATGAGATCAATAATAAATTATCATTAGAGCGGGCGAATGCGGTGAAGGAAAATCTACTGAAAGGGGGAATTGATCAAGCGAGAATTAAAACGAGAGGTTATGGTAAGTCGAAACCAAAGGCGGATAATGCCACCGAGGAAGGACGCCAAATCAACCGCCGCGTAGAAATAGAAATTTTATAAGATGGAGCCAAAAAAGAATTGGAAATACGTGCCCGCACCGCCGGCAGCGGAGGTGGAGGCATTAGGGGAGGCTTTGGGCTTAAAGAATCCGTATTTTTTGTCCTTACTCGTATCGCGAGGAATCAAGACTTTCCAAGAAGTAAAGGACTTCATGGTTCCAGAAATTAGCCAGCTGCACGACCCTTTCCTGATGAAGGATATGGACAAAGCGGTGGAGCGCCTCAGCCTAGCCCTTGAATCCGGTGAGAAAATCCTGATTTATGGGGATTATGATGTGGACGGGACGACAGCTGTTACGTTAGTCTATAGTTATCTAGCGGGTATTTTAGGCGCGGATTGCGACTACTATATTCCGGATCGCTATGCAGAAGGCTATGGCGTGTCGCAGGCAGGAATTCAATACGCGTTAGATAACAACTATACCCTTATCATCTCTCTTGACTGCGGTATCAAAGCCCACGAACGCGTGGCTTGGTGCAATGAAAACGGAATCGATTTTATCATCTGTGATCACCACTTACCAGAGGCCACGATTCCAGCTGCGGTCGCGGTTTTAGATCCCAAACGCAAGGATTGTCCTTATCCCTTTAAGGAATTAACAGGTGCAGGAGTCGGATTCAAATTGATGATGGCCTTCGCAATCGCTAACGACTTAGAACTCGACCCTTTATGGGAATCAGTGGACCTTTTAGCCTGCAGTATTGCCGCTGATATCGTCCCGATGAATGGGGAGAACCGGGTGTTGGCCTTTTTTGGCCTCGCTAAATTAGGTTCCAATCCAAGTCCCGGACTCGCCTATCTATTGAAAAAGGCGAAGAAGAAAGCCCCTATTCAAATCTCCGATATCGTGTTTTCGATTTCACCCATTATCAATGCAGCTGGTCGAATGGATCACGCCCATGGAGCGGTAAAATTGATGTTAGCCGCAGATGATCAAGAGGCGGAGGCGCTGGCGGAAGCAGTGATTCAACAGAATCTGGATCGCCGTGTAGTGGAGAAGGAGATTGTGGCGCAGGCTTTGGCGATGTTTGAAGGGAATGATTTTCTGCTCTCAGCACGCAGTACGGTGTTATTTAATCCGGCTTGGCATAAAGGGGTAGTGGGTATTGTGGCGAGCAAGATCCAAGACCAATATTTCAGACCCACGATTATTTTAACGGAATCACACGGTCAATTAGTGGGTTCTGCTCGGTCTGTTCGAGGTTTTGATGTGCACCATGCGTTAGAAGAATGTGCGGATTTATTAGAGCAGTTTGGAGGGCATACACATGCGGCGGGCTTGCATTTGAAACCGGAGAATTTGCAGGCATTCATTGAAAAATTCGAGCGAATCGCGCAGGAAGGGTTAGCGAATATATCGCCTAAGGCGGATTTGCCTGTTGATTTGCAGATTCCTTTAGAGGCTTTGAGCTTGTCCTTTTATGATAAGCTATTAGTCCGTCTATCTCCTTACGGCCCAGGAAATATGTTGCCTAATTTCGTTTCAGGACCTGTTTTTGTGACGAAAAGTCCTTTTGTCATGAAGGAAGAGCACTTGAAAATTTATGTGGGTTCCACGCCAGATGAGCGAGGATTAGAGGTGGTTGGATTTGGGATGAAGGCTGATTTCTATGACGGATTATGTGCTGCCTATGAACAGCGGTTACCCATCAAATTGGTTTACCATCTGGAAGTGAATGAATATTTAGGGAATCGAACTTTGCAATTACGCGCTTTAGATTTTGCGTCATTCAACTAAAAAGTATAATTTTAACCATAACCAAAAAACTACATATGAAAAAAGTACTCGACTTATTGCCTTCAATTCTTATGGGAGCCTTGTTCTTGTTCGGAGGAATCAGTTATTTTTTACATTTCGGCGAAACCCCTGCTCTCCCTGCGGATGCAGTTTCTTACATGAAGTTGTTAGAATCTTCAGGAATTATGAAAGTAGTGAAGGTCCTTGAAATTATCGGTGGAGCCTTGATCTTATTCCCAAGCAAGCGCGCATTAGGTTTAACCATCTTAGCGCCCATTTCGGTGAATATTTTGTTGTTTGAATTGTGCCTTGTAGGCGGATTCGGCGTAAGTATCGCCTTAGTGGTATTATCTGCGGTTATCGCTTACCAAGAAAGAGATAAATTCAAGGCTTTATTGTAGTAAATAAGCCTTGAATTCAGCGAAGTCCGTCCCCATGGGGATGGACTTTTTTGTTTTGTCCAAAAGCTCCGCTAATCGAGCAGGAACTGGAACGGAAACGCCTAAAGTTCCTTCTACCGTAGGCAAGAATTTCGCATAATGGGCTGTAGATAATAGAATTCCCGTGATTTCGCTCGGATATTCAGCGGCATATTGTTGCAAACCATCGTAGGCAACAGCCGTGTGTGGACACATCACATAACCTGTGCGTGCGAACACATCCGCCATGATTTCCTGTGTTTTCTGGTCGTTCGTATAATATCCTTTAATAATCTCGCGCACTTGAGACCATTCGTCACCTGCCAGTAAACGCATGCGAATGAAGTTTGACGGGCTACCCACATCCATCGCATTCGACAATGTTTCCACTGAGGCAACTGGATTGTATTCGCCAGTGCGTAAATAATCAGCCACCGGATGGTTCTCGTTACAAGAAGCAATGAATGCTTTTACCGGAAGACCCATTCTATAGGCCATTAATCCGGCGCTTAGGTTTCCAAAATTCCCAGATGGCACACTGAATACCACCGGTGCGTTCAACCCTTTCTTTTTCGCTTGCGCATAGGCCGCGAAGTAGTAGAAAGACTGCGGAATTAACCGAGAAATGTTAATAGAATTAGCAGACGCTAAATCGAAAGCGGCGCGTAGTTCTTCGTCGAGGAAGGCTTGCTTGACGAGTCTTTGGCAATCATCAAATGTTCCGTCTATTTCTAAAGCGGTCACATTTCCACCCAAGGTCGTTAATTGCTTCTCCTGAATATCGGATACCTTACCGGTCGGATATAAAATCGTCACCGAGATGCCCGGCGTGTTATAAAACCCTTGCGCTACCGCACCGCCCGTGTCCCCAGAAGTGGCTACTAATATGCGGATTTCGCGCTTCGATTGCAACAAATAGTGCGACATGATCGCCGCCATAAAGCGTGCGCCAAAATCCTTAAACGCCATCGATGGCCCGTGAAATAATTCCAATACCTCTACCCCAGATTCTAGAGAAACGATTGGCGCCTCGAAAGTCATCGATTGCTCGATGATTTTTATAATATCCGCCGAACTCAAGCTATCCCCGAGCAAATTCTCACACACCGCGATCGCAATTTCTGGCAAGGTGCGGTCCTGAATCGTTTCGAAAAACGAAGCCGGCAATGGTTTAATTTCAGTAGGCATATACAAGCCATTGTCCGGGGGGAGACCACGGAAAATAGCCTCTTCTAGGCTTACATTAGGGCTTTTGTGTTCGGTGCTATATAATATCATACTAATCTTAAGGCATCTCCTTCCAGTTTAGGAAGTACGGAATACCGATCAAATTCAAGGCAAAATGCGATATCTTTTTCGATGCCTAAACCTAACAAGCGGTTCACGTGGGAAGAGTTCTTCACCGCCGTCAACAAGTCATTAGACGCTAGGTTATAGTGTTTCCAGGCCATCAAAGCGGCATCATCCGCCACTTCGTATTCACCCGTTAGGGCATCAATTAAGGCACCTGCAAACAAGGTGTCTTCTAAATTTGGTTTCCCTTTCCAACCAGCACAAACGACTAAGGCGTTTCCGTTCCACTCTTTCAGCGCTGAGACTACTCGGGAAATATTCAAGAATGCTCCCACAAATACCGCAGGTGCGCTGCTCGACCGACGAATAGCCACTGTGCCGTTCGTGGTGGTGACGCAAATTTTGGCCCCTTTCACTTTATCTACTTGATACGAAAAAGGGGAATTATCGAAATCGAATCCCGCTGGGGTAATCCCGTTGCGTTCTGCCGCCGTCAAATAACCTTGAGCGCCATATTGCTGGCATAGTTCCACTTCTTCTACGGGAACAATCTCCGATGCTCCACTCGCAAAAGCAGTCACCATGCAGGAAGTCGCGCGGAAAATATCAACCACAACCACCGCTACGGCCGATAAATCATATAAATGGATCAAGTCCGGCGATAAACAGACGTCGATTTTCTTCATGTTATAAGAACGGTAATTTTACGATTTCGGCTTTCACCGCTTTGTCGCGAATCGAAATAAAGATTTCAGTTCCCACGTGCTTCGTGCTCACATAACCCATTCCGATTCCTTTCGAAAGGGAGGGTGATTGTGTGCCTGAAGTTACTTCACCAATCGTCTCGCCTGCAGCGTTCAAAATCGGATAATGTTGACGAGGGATTCCGCGGTCAATCATTTCGAAGCCCACTAATTTTTTCGAAGGACCATTCGCCTTGATCGCAGCGTGGTGGTCTTTCATGATGAAATCTTTGTTGAATGACGTGATCCAGCCTAAACCAGCCTCGATAGGTGACGTCGTGTCATCGATGTCGTGTCCGTACAAGCAATAGCCTTTCTCTGTACGAAGGGTGTCGCGCGCACCTAGACCAATTGGCTTGATGTCGAATTCTGCACCTGCTTCGAAGATCGCGTTCCACATCGCTAAGGCATTTTCATTTTTCACGTAAATCTCGAATCCTCCCGCGCCAGTATAGCCCGTGTTCGAGATGATGATGTCTGAGAAACCGGCCATTTCACCTATTTTGAAGGTATAATACGGCATGTCTGCTAAGGTAACAGACGTTAATTTTTGTAGTGCCAAAATCGCCTTCGGCCCCTGCACCGCTAACAAACTATATTCGTCGCTGCGATTCACCATCTCCACCCCGAAGGTATTGTGGGATGAAATCCAGTTCCAGTCTTTCTCAATGTTGGATGCGTTCACGACCAAGATGTACTCTGTTGCGTTCACGCGGTAGACTAATAAGTCATCGACGATGCCGCCCTCGTTGTTTGGCAAACAGCTGTACTGCACTTTTCCGTCCACTAATTTAGACGCATCGTTCGACGTAACGTATTGGATGAAGTCTAACACGCGGTCCCCTTTCAGGAAGAATTCACCCATGTGACTCACGTCGAAAACACCCACCGAATTGCGCACACACAGGTGCTCTTCGATTAGGTTCGTGTACAATACGGGCATATTAAAGCCAGCAAAGGGCACCATTTTCGCGCCTAGCGACACGTGGAGGTCATTTAAATGAACCTGTTGTAAGTTTGTTTCTTCCATGGATTATTCTCGGTATAGAACCTGTAAAAGTGTTTGGCCGACCGCTTTCAGAGTCGATTTGTCGATGTTAGCTAAATTATCTGCATGCGTGTGGTGGAAGCTCCCAAACTCGAAGCCGCCATTCGACGCGCGTAAATCAATTAAATCAATCATTTGGATTTTGGCAATCTCATTTACTGCCGTATGGTCATCCGAAATCCCAAAGGCATCCTGATCCACGAACAGATGACTGTACCCTAAATCCGCCGCCGTCGCCCAAACCGAGCGCACAATTCCCGGCGCATATTGCATCGAAGTCCCCTCATGCGGGAACATCGCGCCTTTTCCACCCACCATATCCAATAAGATACCATAATAGGGGCGGTAGTTCGATGGAACCAAATTCGTAGCCCAATGCTGTGAGCCTAAAGCCCAACTGTTGGGTTTATGTTCTCCCGTGTAATCTTCCGGTTCCCCGTGATCTTCTAGGTCAAAAAGGACGATATCAACACCCACTGCCGGTTTAGTCTTAGCCTCGTGCAAATTGCGCGCGATCTCTAATAAGACCCCCACACCACTCGCACCATCATTGGCGGCGTCGATTGGCTCGTCTTTACGCACCGAATCTTTGTCCGCAATACTACGGGCATCCCAATGGGACGATAGTAAAATACGTTTTGCAATGGCTGGTTGGAATTGCGCGATGATATTCGTGCCCTGTAATTTCTTGCCGTCGTAGCGGAAAGCCGTAAAAGGCTGCTCTGTCACGGTCCAGCCGTAGGATTTTAATTTGGCAACCAAAAACTTCAGGGTATTCGCGCTCGCCTCAGAACCCGGAACGCGCGGGCCAAAAGCCACTTGTTGCGCAATATACTGATAGGCTGAATCCGCTTTGAAATCAGGCGTTTCCACGAGGTTAACTTCAGCAGCTGGTACCTCCGCCGCCGGCTTCCAAACAAAGTAAGCGCCAGTCAGGGCGAAAACAAGCAGTAAAAAGAGGGCAATGCGGGAACGGTTCATCTAAGAAATGCTGAAAAACAAGCTCAAAGATAGCAATACAATGCCGAATTAGGAATTAAGAAATCAATAATGTGTACCTTGCAGGATAATTTGAATTGAAATACCATGGCTTCCCCTAAGGAACTGAAATTTTTGAGCGGCTTGAAGGCTGAAATATTGGAGTTTTTTGAATTGAACGACTACCGTTCGTATTCTTTGAACCAATTACACAAGGCTTTTGCTATCCGCGATCGCAAAACGAAGGAGATTTATTCTGACCTTGTTGGTAAGTTGATTGCGGAAAATCGCTTGATCAAAAATGAGGAGGGAAATATTCGTTTTGACAATGAATCTTTCCAGGTGACGGGTCGCGTGGATCACGTGAATGCACGTTTTGCGTTTGTGATTCCGGAAGATGGGGCGAAGGATATTT
>JAURHT010000031.1 GCA_030833145.1 Aquirufa sp. | reverse complement strand
GCAAGAAAAATGGCGACATCCATCCGGGACAAGCGACTTTAGCGTCTGGAATTATCATGATTGGATTCTTTTATGCAGGGAAATTCATTCTACATTTATTAGGGGTTGATACAACATCCTTTGCTATGGCGGGGGCTTTAATCATCTTCCTGATTGGCATGGAAATGACCTTAGGTCGCAGCATCTTTAAGAGTGAAGAAATCGAGACTAATACGCATTCTATTGTTCCGCTAGCTTTTCCTATTATTGCAGGAGCTGGAACGATGACCACATTAATCTCCTTAAAATCCCAGTTCGAAGAGGAAAATATCATCATCAGTATCTTCATCAACCTATTTTTCATTTACATCGTTTTGCGCTCAAGCGTTTGGATCGAGAAGAAATTAGGGAATGCCGGAACGCAGATTTTGCGTAAAATATTCGGAGTTATTTTGATTGCTATTGCAATTAAAATCTTTAAATCACGATTGATGTAGATGGCCAAAAAACAAAAATATTACGTGATTTGGGCAGGTCATCAGACCGGAATCTTTGATTCTTGGGCGGAGACCGAGAAGCATATCAAAGGCTACGCGGGGGCTCAATACAAGTCTTTTGAGTCCAAGTCCGAAGCTGAAAGCGCGGCTAAAAAGAATTATTGGGCCAGCGTTTCTCCTGCTTCGAAGACTAAAACGCCTCGTTTAAATGCGGCTAAAATCATAGTTCCCAGTATTTCGGTGGATGCCGCCTGTGCAGGAAATCCCGGAGTGTTGGAATACCAAGGAGTCAATACTGAGACAAAAGAGGTCTTATTTGCGCGCGGTCCCTTCCCTGAGGGCACGGTTAACTTGGGCGAATTTTTAGCGATTGTGCACGGTCTTGCCTATTTGAAAAAACTAAATTGCCCCTACCCTTTGTATTCAGATTCGAGAACGGCCATTGCTTGGGTTCGAAATAGAGCCATCAAAACCAACTTGGAGCGCAACGCAAGGACTGAAGAATTATTCAAAATGGTGGATAATGCCATCGCGTGGTTAAAAAGCAATCATTATTCGACCAAAGTCTTAAAGTGGGAGACCGAAAACTGGGGTGAAAATCCGGCGGACTATGGCCGAAAATAGATCTATATTTGAGTTCAAACAATTTTCATTGCATCACGGTAATCCGGGATTGAAGATCAGTACCGAAGCTTGCTTATTTGGGGCATGGGCCTCACTGAAGGCAAGAGATAATTGCCTCGATATAGGAACAGGATGTGGCTTATTAGCCTCGATGATGGCACAAGCAAATCCTACCTGTACCGTGAAAGCACTTGAAATACACCCAGGAGTGACAAATGTGGCCTCTGAAAATTTCAATAATAGTACATTCAAAGATCGTTTGAAAGCAATCGAAGCAAACGTTTTAACGTTTAACCCGGAGGAAAAATTTGACTTCATCTGCTCTAATCCTCCCTTTTTCACAAATCACCTTGCCGCTGCGGATGAGGCAAAACACATGGCGATACACGCGGATCATTTGAGTCCGGCTGATTTAGCTGCCTCAATTGATCGATTACTAACAGATGAGGGAGAATTTGCAGTGCTGTATCCGGCTGATGTTTTGGCCCTATTCGAAAAATCACTCCAGGAGAAAGGATTGTATTTAAACGAATGGCAACATATTCATTCCCATCCAAACAGTCCCGTACTACGCGTAATGGCGAGCGGTTCACGTGTAAAAAGTAATCCTCAGAAAAGTCACATTTGCATTAAAAATGAACAAGGCGAATACAGCCCAGGATTCATCGAATTATTAAGACCTTATTATATCATCTTTCCTTCGTAATAATTTTGTATTTTTGCTCGTATGTTACAGCTATCCATCGTAGTACCTCTTTATAACGAAGCCGAATCGCTTCCAGAACTATGTTCTTGGATCGACCGAGTGATGCAAGAAAACGCGTTTTCTTACGAAATGATCTTCGTAAACGATGGAAGCAACGACAACTCTTGGGAGGTTCTAAAGCAATTATCAGCACAATATAGCACGATTTTAGCCATCTCATTTGCCCGCAATTATGGCAAATCAGCTGCCCTTCACGAAGGATTTAGTAAGGCTTCTGGCCAGGTTGTGATCACCATGGATGCGGATTTACAGGATTCTCCAGATGAAATTCCAGAATTGTATCGATTGATTACAGAGGAAAATTACGACTTGATTTCAGGCTGGAAGCAGAAGCGATTTGACCCTATTTCGAAGACGATTCCCACTAAATTATACAATGCAGCAACCCGTAAATTGTCTGGCGTACATTTGCATGACTTCAATTGCGGCTTAAAAGCTTATAAAATTGAGGTGGTGAAAACCTTACGTCTGTATGGTGAAATGCACCGCTACATACCCGTTCAAGCGAAATGGAACGGATTTACAAAGATTGGCGAGAAGGTAGTTCAACACCAGGCGCGCAAGTATGGAGTGACTAAATTTGGTTTAGAGCGATTCCTGTACGGATTCTTAGATCTTTTATCGATTTCATTTGTCCAGATTTTTGGGAAACGTCCGATGCACTTGTTTGGAAGCCTAGGCATCCTATCTTTTTTAACGGGTTCTGGTTTGACTATTTATTTAATGGCTGTTAAAATATATAACATCGCCTACAATTTAAAGTACCGTAATGTAACGGACAATCCGCTATTCTTTTTAGCGCTTGTTGCTATCATATTGGGCGTACAGCTCTTTTTAGCCGGATTTATTGGGGAGTTATTGATTACGAACTCAGATAAGACGACGAATTATCAAATCAAGGAAGAAATATCCTAATTATGCCAAACAATGATCTAAGCTGGCTAAGCCGCTCTGAACTCTTGATCGGACCGGAAGGGATCGATAAATTACAAAAATCACACGTTTTAGTAGTCGGATTAGGGGGCGTAGGCTCCTTCGCCGCTGAATTCATCGCGCGTTCTGGCGTAGGTCGAATGACCATCGTCGATGGAGACGTAGTGGATCCAACTAATCGAAATAGACAACTACCTGCTTTAGCGACAAACCATGGGGTTTCCAAAGCTCAAATCATGGCCGAGCGATTATTAGCCATCAATCCAGCCCTTGAATTAACTTCAGTCGAACAATTTTTAAGCCCAGAAGAAGCGAAGAACTTGCTTGAGACAAATAAATTCGATTACGTCATGGACTGCATCGACTCTGTAACGCCTAAAGTCACTTTACTAAAAACGGCTTACGACCTAGGATTTAAAATCGCTAGCTCCATGGGGGCTGGGGGCAAAATGGACCCTACCAAAATCAGAACAGCGGATTTATTTGATACCCGTGAATGCTATTTAGCTTCTTTAGTCCGCAAACGCATTCGTAAAATGGGTGTAGGCAAAGGGATAAAGACCGTTTTCTCTTTGGAAAAAGTCAAAGACGAATCACTTATCCTAACAGACGGCAGCAACTTCAAAAAGTCTGCCTACGGAACTATTTCTTATTTACCAGCTGCCTTTGGAGGCGTTGTTGCATCCATCGTCATTCGTGATCTTTTAGATGAGCCAATCCCGATGGAGAAGAAACTTAAATTACCCAAAAAGAATGATCAAAATAGGCGTAATTAATGTGTCCGACCGGGCTAGTGCGGGTATCTACGAAGATATTCCAGGCAAGGCCGTGGTCGAATTATTGAAAGAATATCTGCAATCTGATTTTGAGGTAGTATACGCCGTCGTACCTGACGAACAAGATCAACTCGAAGCGAAGATGATCGAAATGTCAGATGAGGTCTGTCTACTAATAACAACAGGTGGAACTGGCCCCGCTTTACGCGATGTCACCCCTGAGGCGACAGAAGCTGTTTGTCAAAAGATGATGCCAGGTTTTGGCGAATTAATGCGCTCTGTAAGCTTGCAATATGTTCCCACGGCCATTCTAAGCCGTCAGACTGCCGGTATTCGCAACCAAACCTTAATCTTGAATTTACCTGGAAAGCCGAAGGCCATTAGACAATGCCTAGAGGCTGTTTTCCCAGCCATTCCCTATTGCATCGATCTAATTGGTGGACCTTTTTTAGTGTGTAGGGAGGAGAATATGAAGGCTTTTAGGCCTAAATAGCCCACAGGGCTATTTTCAAAGTTCAAATTGCAAAGTTCAAAGTTCAATGCTGCTCTTTGCTCCTAAAATAAATGTCAAATTCACTTCCTACATTCATTTTTCAATTTTACTTACTGATATTTGATTCGTATTCAATTGGGAATTTTGCCAAGAAAAACTTGTTGCTACTCTATCATTTATTTTAATGATTTTTAAATTATTGTTGTGTTGGGAATATAAGGAAGCATTACATAAATTATCGCCTCCTCCAGGACAATAATCATCTGCTAATTGTGCGCAACAATCACCACAAAAACTTACCGTACAATGACAAAGAGGGCCGTAAGAATAACTAGTGCAAGATGCCCCGTTTTTACATGGATTCACTTCACAGAAATCAGTAAACGTGGTAAATGTAATTAATTGGGAATAAGCATATTCGCCTTTGCTGTTTTTTGCATAGGCACGATATTTATATGAAGTATTAGATGAAAAATTATTAATAGTGATATTAAAATCAGCATTCCCAGCACCTACGTTATATTTTGATGCGTTAAATACATCAGGAATTCTTGAATCTGAACTTAATAATACCACAAATCCATTTTCAATAATTGATAATTTTGAATCATTAATTTTAATGCTCCCTGATAATGTAGCAGAACGATTATCTTCATTTGGGTTATTATTAGTATTTAAAGTTGGCAAACGTTTCCCTATAATAATAGTTCCTATGGGCACTACTTGCGAATTTGCATAATAGGAAAAAAATAAAAAAATAATAGCTAGTTTGTACATATTAAAAGTTTTGTAAACAAGATCCATAATAATCAACACCGTCATAAATTATCGTAATTAAATCTACTGCATTGGCAGTAGGTGTAACAGTAGGAACAGCAGCATCAGCCCATTTTATGGTGGGGAAATTCAATGTTCGATTCCCAGTAGCATCTTGTTTGATTTTGATAATATAGGTACCAATTTTGGGATTGGTAAATGCAAGTGTGGTAGAACCAGTTAAGACTACTTGAAGCACATTTCCAGTCGATAAATCTAAGGTGGTAGTGCTTGTGGAATTAATTGAACTAGGTTGTGTAAGTTCAAATGTTTTTGCTTTCACATTTGAACTCATTAAATCAGATAGAGTAAGCCCCCCACTTACACTATAGGAAACATTATCTAGTCCGACAACTAACCATATGGTGCCATTGCTAACAAGCTTAACAAAACTATACCGGTTGGCTAATACATAGGTGCTTGAGGCATCAATTAATTGAAAATAGGGTCGTACTGTTACCGAACCAGTATTAATGTTTTTAATTGTATAAGTCCTACCAGCTATACCAACTGCAGATGGCAAATAGACGTTAATTGCAGTGGTTGAATTAGCAGATATAATTTCATCGGATGGCAATATGGTGTAGTTAGATGTGACTGTTACCATTTTTGAAATTCTACCTGATGTTGTTAATGCGCCATAAATATAAGAGGAGGTATTAGAGGCATTCCCAATCACAATTTGATTTGAAATAGTTGTAGAAGTAGCTTGCGAATTATCACCAATAAATATATTATTTGAACCACTTAATAAATTTGCACCCGCTCTAAAGCCTATGGCTGTATTATTATTATTACTACCATAATCAAGTGATGATAAAGAATATGCACCTAATGCTGTGTTTTGTGATCTTTCTATACTAATACTATTAATATCTGAAGGAAACGACAATGCGTATGCACCAAGAGCAGTATTAGAGTAAGTATTTGCATATGGCAAGTATTGAGTATCATCATAATTATTAATATCTAAAATATTTGAAGTAAAAGCATAAGCTCCAATAGCAGTATTATTATCCCCCTCGTTTAGGTTTGCAAGTGAAAAAGCCCCCAAAGATGTATTTTTATTTCCACCGTAATTACCTAATTGACTATATGGACCAATAGAGGTATTCATAGTAGCAAATGTACTACTGTAATTATTTATATAATATTCGAAACTTTTTTGTCCAAATAATAAATTCAATCGATCCTGATTAGCATCCCCAATTCCAATTCTTTGACCTGCAACTGTAATATCTTTCCCAAAAATTGCACCTCCAGTAGTTGTTACATCACCGGACTGCATTTGCCATGGATATGTATTATTTAAAATATATCTAGATGAAAGATCAGGTATATCAGCAACATTAAGCGTTCTAAAATTAGGGGCACCACTACTTCCAATTGGACCAGCAAAGAAAGTGTTATTACTAACAGTCGAAGTTCCTGTTCCTCCATGAGCTACATCAATGACTGTTCCACTCCAAGTGCCCGAACTGATTGTCCCAACACTTGTTAAATTGGGCAAAGAAGATAGTGTGCTATTACTTGTGGCAGTTATATTCCCTGCAGTAGTTGCAGTACTTGCTATTGTTGCAGTAGCTGCATTGCCAGTTGTGTTTTGATTTAGTGTTGGAAAATTAGTTAATCCTGCAGCGCTTCCAGTGGGTGTTAAATAATCTATGCCAGCAGTTAGTGGTGCTTGAACATTGGTACCAATCACTAATCCCAAATTTGCTCTTGCAGCAGCAGCGTTACTTGCACCAGTTCCTCCATTATTTAAAGATATAGCAGTGCCACTCCAAATACCACTAGTAATAGTGCCAACAGTTGTTAAGCTGCTAGTGCCAGCCCATGAACTAATTGAAACATTTTCAACATCACCTAAACCCACTTTTGCTTTACTAATGCCAGTAGCTAATTTTGCATCCGTCACTGCAAAATCCGCTAATTTTATCGTGCTTATTCCTCCGTCTGCAATTCCTCCAGACGAACTATTAGCAGCAATATATGCCTTTACTGCCTTTTGGGATGGATATAATTCGTCGCTAGGAGATAAACCTCCTAAATCAGCTGCTATCGATTTATTAGAAACATTTTCCTTCAATGCTAAACCCGCTGTAACATCTGCAGCGCTGGCCTTTAAACCCAATGCCGTATTAGTGGCTAAGCCACTTAAATCCTGATCACCGGTATTTGTCCCAGTAATGCCTGCCAATTTTGTCTTTTCCGCCGTTGTATAATCATTGGTGGATAAACCTTTACCTGTGATCTTATCTACCTTCAAGGCAAGACCACTATCTACTTTGGAAATGGTTGCTTTCAGAACTAAACTGCTGTCTACTTTCGTTTTATTCACTTTTAATGCCAAAGCTGTTGTGGTTGCATAACCACTTAAATCTTGATCCCCAGTATTTGTCCCAGTAATCCCCTCCAATTTTGTCTTTTCCGCTGTGGTGTAGTCATTGGTCGACAAACCCTTTCCGGCAATCTTATCTACTTTAGTTGATAGGCTATTTTCAATGGCAAGCGACGTTTTCAAAGCATTTAAACTTGAAACACCCGTCCCTCCTTTTTCTAGGGGAACAATGCCCGATATGTTAGCGGCATCCACACTATTTGCAAAATGGGCGTAAGCAACATATTGAAATTGCGTAGTGCCCAATAAGGTAAAACTAGTTCCTCCTGCGGGGTCCATTTCAATCTTTAAAAATTTGGGATTATTCTTCCAGCTGATAGTAGAAAAATCGCCTATTGATGAACTCGCATTTGCATCTCCAATTACAACGTTAAATAATCCCTGAGCATTCGTTGTCACCTTTCTAGTCTCCGTATACTCAGCTGTACCCGTTGAACTTCCTTGCAATATGCTGAGTCTTAGATTTACCAGCTGATTTGATAGTATTGCATTGCTTGAATTACGCGCAACACCTTGAAAATTAAGTCCCATTTGAGCAAATGTACTTAGACTTACAAATAACAGAAAAAAGGAAAGTATAACTTTGGATTTCATCTTCAGTATAAATGCTTATAGTTTGATAAGTTTGAATATTGCTGTTCGAGTTTCGCTTAAGATTGGCCTAAATAAAAAGAGGATAAAATAGGCTCCAGAAGCATATTTGTCCATCACGAGCTCTGCTGAGTAATTGCCAAAAACCAACCCTGCTTCATGCCGATAAAGTTCTACACCTGAGAGATTAACCAAGGCGTAAGAAAGTTCGCCGGCTTCCAATAAATCTAAATCAAGATGCAAAGAGGAAACAACCGGATTAGGACCTATGAGTATTTGATTTGAAAATTGGTAAGCAGGAAATTCTGAAATAGCCGTCACTAAATTTGCCTGAGGCTGTAAAACTCCTGTGTTTATGGTAAGGCTAGTACTGACAAAACTCGCAATAGAAACAGACTCCCCTAAACTCCATTCTAAACCAGTAGAAAAGCCCCCACCAGAATTAAGCGTATAAGGCGAAATTGACTGACAGAACGCAGCCAAATGAATCAAAAGTAAACAGCAGCTTAGGAAAAGTACTTTCATTAAAAATCAGTTAAGTCCACTAACTATAAATAAAAGTTAAGTGGTACTTAAATGTAAAATGAAAGCTAGCAAAAGAGGAATATAATACAGGTAGCTTAGTCGGGACTTATAAACTGGCGACTAAATACTGTACTTTTCAGCAAATTCAGCTGGTGTACAGGAATGAACTTTTCGAAAGGCGTCATAAAATCCATGCTTGGTTTTAAAACCAGCTTCAAGTGCCAAAGCTTCTTGCGTATATTGATTTAGATAGCCCTCCTTGATTTTTTCAACTACGTATTTAATGCGATAACCATTTACAAACTCTGTAAATCGTAGTTCAAAATAGCGATTCAAAATAAAAGAAAGTTCGTGGAGTGGAATATCGACTGCAACAGACACATCGCGGATAGTGAGCTGCGGCGTTAAATAAGGTTTTTCTCTGTCAAAATAATCCGTAATTACTTTTGCTTCTTTATCAAAATCTTCCTTAACATTCGCATTTTTTACCTCATCATTTGCACTACTTATCGGACTATTTTTAACATAAGGCAAACCAAATAAAAGTTGTGGATTTAATATCAAATAACTACTCAAATACAATATACTTATCGCCAATAGAAGCATTGAAAATCTAGCAAAATCTTGATTTGCTTCTTTTTGGTCCATCCCCATAAAAAGAACAATAACTAAAAGTAAAAACGAAAAAACGGTTGTTGAAATTAAAATGTTAAACACCTTAATCCAATGAACGACTAATTTGGTTTGCTTATTAAATGAAGTAAGTATTTTGTTTTGTTTAAATCGATTTAATAATTGCCACTGAAAAATAAAATATAAAACACATTGAACTGGCTTAGCAAACTGAAAATAAGGGGGCAAAAAGCCATCTTTCTCATAAAGCACTCCAAAAGGGTCTTCCACTACCCTAGCGACCAAAACTGCTTTTTCATCAAATGGCATAAGATAAACAGGCAAATAATTGATAGCAACCAGTAAAACAGGCATAAAATGCCACATGTCATTGATTTGAAATTTAATTTCATTTTTAAGAACGGAACGAACGTATAAATAAGCCAATGGAGGAGCTAAATAGCTTATCGGTGCTGCAACTTTATACAAAAAAGGTACTTCTGTCAACCATTTAAAATCAACTATCAAATAAGATCCAATATTTAGGGCATATACAACAAGAAATAGTGCCAAAAGGGCATCTGAATATATTTGGTGTGAATATTTTCGAAATATCAGCAAATAGACTGTCACCAATGCAAAAAAAATACTAGCTATTATGATGGTCTCTATCATGGCAATAAACTATCTACAATCTCTACTCTATAATCTCTACTCTTATTCTTCATTAGCTAACAACATCCCATACAACCTCTCCGTCACTTTACCCCTCTTCCCATCTTCTCCTATCTGCTTTCCATCAATGGAAAAAATGGGCAAGACACGCTTCGTACTACCGGTGGTGAAGACTTCATCAGCGTTCATAAAATCTGCTAAAGTACATTTACCCACTCGAACTTCATAAACCGAAGAAGCTAAGGCTATCACTTTTTTACGGGTAATTCCCTCCAAAATATGATCTGCAGGTGTATGAATGACTCCGTCTTTGACATAAAATAAATTAGAACGGGACGATTCCGAGACACCAAACTCAGGAGTATGGTAAATCAAATCATCGCCTCCAGCTGCACGAACCGCAGGCATTTCACGTAAAGCGAAGGCATAATTCAGCGATTTAATATCCGCCATTTCGCGCTTGTATTCGCGACTCATTAAGCGCATTCCTGCGGTAGGTTCCGCGAAAGAGAAAACGCCTGGGAAAATATACAATTCAGACTCCCCTACCGGATCGAAACCATTAGAACTAAAACCTGCTGTTAAGACCAATTTGACTCCAAGGCAGGGATCTACGGATTGAGCTGCGATCTCATTAATTAAAGTAGCTAGAGACTCTTTAGAATAACTATGTGGCAAACCCATCTTCGAAGCCGAACTCAAAAAACGATCTAAGTGATCCGACATAAAGATGGGCTTCCCATCCATAATACGGAAGAAATCGAAGATGCCAAAGCCACGCAAGAAACCAACATCCTTAATGGACACGGTCACCTGATCGGGGTCTTGCCATTGGCCTTTATAATAAATGGGATATGCCATTTTGTTGTAATTTTTGAACTAAATGTATGGTTTCTTTGGCCTCTTTCACATCGTGGACTCGCAAAATGGAAGCACCTTGTAATAAGGCAACCGTATGCAATACCGATGATCCGTTCAAAGCTTCATCCGCAGAAATGCCTAATTCCTTCCAAATCATGGTCTTACGCGACAAGCCTGCTAAGATGGGAGCCCCTAATAATTTGAAGGAACGAAGATGTGCCAAAAGTTTATAATTATGATCCAATGATTTAGAGAAACCAAAACCGGGGTCCACTATCAAATCCTTGAAGCCGCGCGAACGTAGCTCCTGGACTTTTGGCAATAAATTGTGCAATACCTCCGCCACCACATTTTGATAGTCAGGCACTTCGTGGACTTGCTCGAAACGACCTACACTGTGACTGAGAATATATGGAACTTGATTTTCGACAATATAATCGAACACACCTTCGTCCATTTGACCGGCACCGATATCGTTAAATAGATGGGCACCTGCCGCTAAGGCAGCTTTCGCAACCGCCACACGGTAGGTATCTATGGAAATAATAACAGATGGATGTGCCGCGGAAATAGCCGAAATAATGGGACAAACCCGATCTATCTCTTCTTGTGGACTAACCGGTACAGCTCCGGGTCTAGTTGAATGTCCGCCAATATCCAAAATCAAGGCACCGGCAGCGATCATCTCAGAAGCCTGTTTCAAGGCTAAACCGACCGAAGTTACACGACTACCTTCGTAAAAGGAATCGGGGGTGATGTTTAAAATACCCATGATTTGGGGCTTCGAAAAATCAAGCAATTGCCCATTTAAACGGATTGTTTGACTTGTGGAAAAAAGAGCGTCCAAATCGAGTGAATTTTAGGATAATTTAAATAATTTTGTAGGCTATAAAAACGTGAGCATCGTCTAAAAACTGATTCTATGAATAGGGACTCAACGCCTTCCCAAACCGAAATCGAATATCGCCAAGTAATTTCATACTGCAAAGCCTTGTTTGATAAAAAAAACAAAGATTACGGTACTTCATGGAGAATTTTACGACTATCTAGCCTCACGGATCAAATCTTCATTAAAGCCCAACGCATTCGCAGCATCCAAGAAAAAGGAACTCAAAAAATCGAGGATGGCATCGAAGGAGAATTCATTGGAATCATCAACTATTGCATCATCGCGCTGATTCAAAAATCGCTGGAAGGTTCTGATCAAATGGAATTTGCACCAGAGGAATTAGGCCGCATATACGATGAGCAAGTAGAAATCACCTTAGAATTATTGCGCAATAAAAACCACGACTACGGCGAGGCTTGGCGGGATATGCGCATTAGTAGTATGACGGATTTAATTCTGATGAAGATCTTCCGTACGAAACAAATCGAAAACAATGATGGTAAAACATTGGTTTCAGAGGGCGTGGAAGCTAATTACCAAGACATGCTTAATTACGCGGTCTTTTGCTTGATTACATTGAAAGGCGAGCAACAGCAGCAACAACAGCAATAATGACCAAAATCGCGAAGATTTTATTGGTGGGAATTTTCATCTTCTCAGGTCTCATTAAATTGAACGACCCGATTGGAACCCAACTAAAGCTAGAAGAATACTTCGAAGTATTCTCGGTGGACTTTGCGTTTATGGCGGGCTTTTGGAAGTTTTGGATTCCCTATGCACTCCTCTTATCCATTCTATTAAGTAGTTTAGAAATTGTCCTAGCGATTGCACTAGCACTGAATTACCGCATTAAACATACTTTATATGCCTTTGTAGGCATCCTCGCTTTCTTTGGATTCCTGACTTTCTATTCGGCCTATTTCAACAAGGTAACGGACTGTGGCTGTTTTGGAGAAACTATTAAATTAACGCCCTGGACATCCTTCTTTAAAGACATTTTCTTACTTGTTCTGACGGCTATTTTATTGATTACAAAGAAACCGGAAGATCGAAAAACAGGTAAATGGGTAATAGCAACAGCCATCGCTAGTATTGCATTAGGCACATTCTGCTATTTCCACCTGCCTATCAGCGATGGATTACCGTATGCGGTAGGCGATCATATTCCCACGAATATGAAAGAACGAGAGCCATTAAAGTTCTCCTATGTGTACAAAATCAAAGGTGTGGAGACAACACTAACCGAGATGCCTACAGACACGACGGCCCAATTCATCTCGATGCAGGCGACGAATGAAAAAGAGGCTAGACCACTAATTACCGATTATCAATTGTGGGCGGAGGGAGATACGACTAATTATACGCAAGAAAGCTTTAAAGGGGCGAAATTGATGGTCATTATCCCCAATATTCACCATATGAATGAGGGGGCTTTACCGCAAATTGAACAGCTAACGAAAGGTTTGAAAAACATCACCGTTTGGTTAGTTTCGGCCTCACCAGATGCGGAGGTAAACGCGTTACGTCATAAATACCAATTAGCGTTCCCGGCGCTTTCTGCCGATACGAAAATACTTAAAACAATCGTTCGCTCTAGCCCAGGATTTTGGCTAATAAAAGATGGAACGGTGAAAGGAAAATGGTCTTCCTACGCCTTACCTTCTGCGGATGAAATTCAACAAAGCCTAGAATAAAACCAGAATGAAGAATATCTATTTAGTAGGAATGCCCTCCTCGGGTAAAAGTACCTTGGGAAAAGAATTAGCAAAGAATGTTGGTTACTCCTTCATGGACATGGATAAGTTAATTGAGACCCGTGAACAGAAGACTGTGTCTGAGATTTTTTCGAATTTTGGTGAGGCGCATTTCCGGGAAATAGAAAAAAAGACGCTACGTGGATTTCAACCAGATCAATCGATGGTGATCGCGACGGGTGGCGGGGTACCTTGCTTTCATGACAATATGGATTTCATCAAAGCGAATGGCGTCAGCGTATTCCTAAACGTAGATGTAAATGATTTAGCGAAGCGTTTATACAAAGCACAAGGCAACAACCGTCCTTTGTTAGATAAGACCCAAAGCGAAGAAGTGGTGATCGCCTCCATCAAAAAAACCTTTGAAGAGCGCCTCCCCTTCTACCAGCAAGCTGATATTCAAGTAGACGGAGAAATCACCGTTAGCCAGTTACTTTGGCTATTAGATCAATACCTTCCCGTTTAGAAGTAGATTCCTCCTCCCAGCATAAATTGAGTGGAAGTCAAACTTAAAGTGGCTGAACTATAATCAGCTGCATTTTTAAGTGTATACGGCGTATACGCATCCTTTTGTGTACGCTGAATCGCAGTTAAGTCAAGGTAAAAATTCGATTTACGGTAGCCGATTCCTCCAGAGAATTGAAAAGCATTGCGATCGATGGTGTCATAGCTTGGGGCATATCCACTTCCAAACATCGCCGCGCCACCTCTAATACTTAAAGAGGGAGAAACACGAATTTCAGATCCTACTTTAAGATTCAAAGCCCCTTCAAAATTGCGGGAGATTTGACCATTGTACTTCGTCTGAAATGCTTGATTAGCAGAACCACCTAATTCTGCAGAATAGACTTTCATTCCACCGTATCCTACATATTCCACATCCGCTGTTAAGAATCCTTTCTTCGAAAAGAAAAAGGCGAAACCACCTGAGACTTTCATCGGACTTAAGAATTGATACGTAAACTCATTGGTTGTTAATCGCATCGGATTCACTTTCGTAATGGTGATGGGATTACCCGTGGAACCTATGGCCGGAATACCGATTACGTTAGGGAATAAACGGGCATCGTAGGTTTCGTTCATCTGATCATAATAGGTCGGACTTCTGAAGGCAAAAGACAAACGCAAGGATGGATTCACTTTATAAATCCCTCCCAAACTAAGCGCAATTCCAGATCCAGTCGTCAATAAAGTCTCTGCATATTGAAATCCTGCCACATTCTTAGCCCCTACAAATTCATCTTCCCAAGTAGTCGAAGAACTAGCCGTTATTTTCGAAAAATGCATGGCTGCTCCTAAGTAGAATTTATCCCGATAGGAAGCACCATAAGCAAAATCCCAGGATGTTAATGCGCCCGTGTTAGTAGCTGATCCATATTGATTGGTAGGCAATAAAGGTTGAAAACGCTCGAATGGAGCACCTCCAGAAGCAGCATTCGGATTGATTAGATAGGTTTGATAGGCCAAAGCCTCAGCAGATGAAGCCGTCCCAGAATAGGAATCATATTCGTCATCTAAACTCGCACCTGTGGCTCCTTTATCATTCGCCTTTTCGATAAAGTTATCTAACAAAGAACTACGGTTGTTGGTCCCAGAAATTTGAATGGGTTGAATAAAAATGGCTTGACGAGAATACCCAAAACCCAATGATCCATGCCAATCCCCTCCACTTAGGTTATTACTAGAAATGACCATTCCAAGCGTAGGCATTTGGATTTGATTTTCAGATGCCTCATTGGAAGTACTTAAATAGGTCGACTTGGTTTGAACCCCGGTATAGGCCAAACTCATATTTACCTCTGAACGAGTATACAAACCTAGACCCGCTGGATTCCCAGTAATGGAACTCAAGTCAGCCCCTAACGCCGTATTCGCACCACCTAAGGCCTGCATACGCGCTGTCCCTGTTGAATACGAAGTTGAAAATTGCTTCGCTAAACTGGGATAAGTATAGATTTGGGCCACAGCCATGTTCAGCGTAAGTACGCTGAAAAATAAGAAAAGAGCTTTTTTCATGATCGTATATTAACGAGGTCCGCGACTTGAACCACCTCCGCCACCGCCTCCTGAGCTTGAACCACCGCCAGATGGACTACTATAGGATGGAGAAGGAGCTGAATAATTACGTTGAGTACCTCCATCTACAGGAGCAGACCGGTACTCGTAATTTGAATTACGGCGCGGTGCCACATATTGTTGAGAGCTAGAACCTGAACCTTCCGTTTGTTGCGTATTTACGCGTGGAAGATTGTTTCCCTGTGTGTTATAGGAATTATTCCCTCCGCGAGGTGAATTGGTGTAATTTCCTCCTGAATTTCGGTTAGTTGAACGATCTTCACGAGGCCCAAAGCTCTTGCGTTCTCTTAAATCCCCCGTTTGGTATTGCCCACTATATCCTGTGTAATTCCCTCCTGGTCCATAGTAATTATACGTTCTGTAGAAATTATTAAACCCATAAGGATTGTAAAATGCCCCATAGAATGGACTGTAGAACGGGCGATTAAAGGGATCAAAAAACGGATTAAACGGATCATTGAACGGACTGTAAAATGAATACGGATTTAACGCGGATACCCCAATACCTAAACCAAATGTTCTAAATGGACTTCCGAAGAAGGAATAAGAAGGACTCCAATAGGAGAATGGAGTATAGCGATATCCATAACCTAAATAAGGACTATTGAATAGACCATCTGAAAGTCCTTGCTGATAAGCAGATTGATATAAATTAGGATTAACCACATTACGCTGAGCTAGACCTTCCTCTTCCTCAATCACTTCCACTTCATCCTCCTCTAAATCTTGAAAATCGAGGTATTTCTTTTCTTTAGCGGCTTTAGCGGCCTGAACTTTGGCAATCTGAACGGAACGATTCGCTTCATCGTATAAATCATCTGATGCGTACGAGTTATTCGTCACATTCACGCAGCTGGAAAGGATTCCAAATCCTACAAGCAATAAGTAAGCAAAGGATTGATTTTTCATGGTTTTTAGCGGATGATGTCAATTAAAAGCCTAACAAAACGTATCTTTGTAACGTTCCATTTTTCAAACGTAAAGTAAACGAAAAAACGAACATTACATGACGATTTTAACATAATTTATGAGTAAATCCCTACCAAGCCGCGCGGACAATTATTCTGAGTGGTACAACGAATTAGTGAAGAGAGCAGATTTAGCCGAAAATTCTGCGGTGAGAGGCTGTATGATCATTAAACCTTATGGCTATTCCATTTGGGAAAAAATGCAGCGCGCATTAGATGATATGTTTAAAGAAACAGGCCACACGAACGCCTATTTCCCTCTTTTTATCCCTAAATCGTTCCTTTCGAAGGAGGCTTCACACGTAGAGGGTTTTGCCAAAGAATGTGCCGTCGTAACGCATTACCGTCTAAAAAATGATCCGAATGGCGGCGGAGTGATCGTCGATCCAGACGCAAAATTAGAAGAAGAATTAATTGTGAGACCTACGTCGGAAACGGTGATTTGGTCGACTTATAAAAACTGGATTCAATCCTACCGTGATTTGCCTTTATTGACTAATCAATGGGCAAATGTGGTTCGTTGGGAAATGCGAACTCGTTTATTTTTACGAACAGCCGAATTTTTGTGGCAAGAAGGACATACCGCACATGCAACGGAAGAGGAAGCGATAG
>JAURHT010000287.1 GCA_030833145.1 Aquirufa sp. | reverse complement strand
TTGAAAGATGCGGCTGCGGCTTCTATCTATGGTGCTCGTGCGGCGAACGGTGTAATCGTTTACACAACGAAGCGTGGTGCTAAAGGTAAAAAAGGTTTAACTATAACGTATGATGGACTTTATGGTGGAACTGACCCGAACGTAGCAGGTGCTCCTAAAATGTTAACTCCTCAGGAGGATGCTGATTGGGCACATGTGGCTTACCGTAATAATGCGGCGGCTACTGGAACTGCGGTTCAGTATTCCCATCCACAGTATGGAACTTCTGCACAAGCTACATTACCTGCATATTTACATGCAAATGGTGCGAATGGTGTTAGAGGTTCTGTGGATATGGCAGCTATTCAAGCTGCTTATGCTGCGAATCCTTTGACTACTTTCTTAATTAAACCCAATTTAGCGGGTACAAATTGGTACGATGAGATAACTCGTTTTGCTTCTACTACGCGTCATTCATTAGGAATTTCGGGTGGTACGGAGACTGGACGTTTTTATTTAGGAATTTCTGGACAAGAGCAACAAGGTATCTTGTTAGAAAATGAATTCAAACGTTATTCTGCTCGTTTTAACTCTGAATTTAATTTAGGAAAGAAAGTTCGTGTAGGTGAGAACTTACAGTTTACCTATCGTTCGGTTCGTGGTCAAGCAGGAGGTAATGGTGGATTGGGTATTGCGGGTGATGAATCTGTGATTTTATCTGCCTATCGTATGCCTACGATCATTCCTGTATTTGATGAATTTGGATCTTATGCAAGTACGAAGGCTGCAGGATTTAACAACCCTCGTAATCCAGTTCGTCAGATCATGCGTAACAACTTGAATGATAACAACTTTAATGCAAATGCAGTTGGTAACGTTTATGCTGAGTATGAGCCAATCAAAGATTTGATTATCAGATCTAGTTTAGGTGGTCAGTTTAATAGTTCGGCGTATAAAGATTATAACTTTAAGTATTTAGGAGACTCTGAGCCTGAGGCATCTGATTCATTTAACGAGGGATCTGGATATAATTTTGCTTGGGTTTTATCTAACACTGCTTCATACAACTATCAATGGAGAAAGCATGGTGTTAAAGTTTTAGCAGGTTTAGAGGCATTGAATACAGGAGCAGGTCGTAACATCAGTGGATCGGGTATTAACCCATTCTCAATGGACTTAGACTTCGTTACTTTAAATGCGGTTCAATCACCAGTAGTAAACTCGTCTTTATTTAGTGGGGTTAATTTCTACTCTTTATTCTCTAAGTTAGATTATAACTTTAATGAAAAGTATTATTTAACTGGAGTGGTGCGTCGTGACGGTTCATCTCGTTTCGGTTCTCAAAGCCGTTATGGTATCTTCCCTGCGTTCTCTGCTGCTTGGCGTGTAACATCAGAGCCATTTATGGCTGATCTTCCTTCGATCACAGATTTGAAAATTCGTGGTGGTTGGGGAGAAATGGGTAACTCAAACAACGTAGACCCAGCGAATCAGTTCTCCTTATATGCGGCTAACCGTGGAAACTCGTTCTATCCGATTGCTGGACAAAGCTCTGGTGCTAACGAAGGTTACTTCCGTTCACGTATTGGAAATGATGCGGCGAAGTGGGAGACCTCAGAAACATTAAATATTGGTTTTGACGCTACCTTATTAAATGGTAAGTGGGAATTAGTATTTGATGTTTGGAGAAAAGATACACGTGATTTATTATTTAACGTGCCTCTTCCGGCGGTTGTGGGTAACTTAGCATCTGCTCCAGCGGTTAACGTTGCTAAAATGCGTAACCAAGGTATTGACTTCCAAATCATCAACCGTGGTAACATTACTTCAGATTTGAAATATGAATTAACGTTCAATAACTCATTCTTGAAGAACGAAATCGTAGCATTTGCTCCAGGTATCACGAACTTAACAGGTGGTGCTTTCCGTGGAATCACACCAGTACGTATGGAAGTAGGTCGTTCTCTATCTTCTTTCTACGGATACCAAGTGATCGGTTACTTCAACTCAGCTGCTGAAGTTGCTTCTTCTCCAGCGCAAGATGGTAAAGGCTTAGGTCGTTTCCGTTATGCTGATATCAACGGTGATGGTAAAATCACAACTGATGACCGTACATTCTTAGGTTCTCCGGTACCAACTTACACAGGTGGTATCAACGTAGGCTTGACTTACAAAGATTTT
>JAURHT010000119.1 GCA_030833145.1 Aquirufa sp. | reverse complement strand
AGACGCAATATTGACCGATGCAGAGAAGCTTGAATTTCCTATGCTACGCGGACTGTGCGACCATTGTAAGGCGAAATCCGTTCGCTTGGTTGGGTTAAATTCTGCCCCATTATTATTGCGGTTAAACGCTAAGTTGAAACTTCCAGTGTAGCGATAGCGCTTATTGTATTGCGAGTTTGCACCTAGTCCCCAGCCGCCTTTGGAGTATATTTGACCTGTAAATCGGATTCCAATATGCTCGCTGGCTGCCCAATAATATCCTCCCTCACGTAGATAAAATCCACGTCCTGTGGGTTCCTCGCCATAAGTAGGGAATAAAATGCCCGATTTCCCAGCCTCTTTGGGTTGAGAATATGGGAAGAAACCAAAAGGTAGGCCAATCGGCAAAGGAATGTCATTTAATTCGAAGTGGAATGGGCCCGATATGATTTCTTTTTTGCCCACGACCTTAATTTTACTGGCATTAATATGGAAATGTGGATGACTTAAATTGCAAGTGGTATAGATGGCATTTCGGATATAGAGATTTTCTTCCTCATCTTTTTTAACTGTTTTTCCCTGAACGTAGCCTTCGCCTTGTTGAGTTACAATCCCTTTAATAGCCGCGCGTTTACTCTTGAAATTATAGCGTATTTCATCTGAATCATATTTATCGCCGCCTTGGGTAAAGACAGGTAGTCCTTCCATTTTTTGGGCGGTGGAGTCATAAGTACCTTTGGCAAAAACCTCATTTGTTTCCCAGTCTAGGCGAATGTAATTGGCCTCCAAACTAATTTCTCCATACTTAACTTTGGCCTTGCCATATAGATGAACGACCTGATTTGCGGCATCGAGAATCGTTGAGTCCGCTGCTGAATAATAAACTGTTGTTTGTAGATCTTGAGATTTGTTTACTGAGTCAACAGGGATAACACGTGATTGCGCAGAATCTTTCACGATGACCCGCTGTGCGAAGGAATCCGACATAACTAGGAATAGTCCTATGAAGAGAAAAAGGTAATATGTGGATTGCTTTACCAAATGGAATTTAAAAATTATCTTTGTGTGTGGCAATGGGAATTGTAAAATTACATCATTGCTACTTACCATACGTCTGATAATTGAAAAAATAATGTTTTCAGCGATTCGATTTATTTTTATTGCGGCTTTATTTTTGGTTATGGGAGCTGCCCAAGCAGAACCACAGCCCTCGAATAATCCACCTAAAAAGAATGTAATTCGGACGGTATGTTTGGATGCAGGACATGGAGGGAAAGACCCCGGCTGTTTAGGCCCCAAAGGTGCCAGAGAAGGCAAGGTTACGTTGAAGATTATCTTGGAATTGGGTCGTAAATTGAAAGCGGAATACCCAGATTTAAAGGTTATTTATACCCGCGAGACAGATGAGTTCATTGAGTTATTTGAGCGCGCAGATATAGCGAATCGTAATAAAGCAGATTTATTTATTTCAGTTCACTGCAATGCAGCCGTAAATAAGTCGGCCTACGGGACCGAAACCTACACCATGGGTTTGCATAAAACGGATGGAAACCTGAACGTAGCGAAACGAGAGAACTCGGTAATTTTGCAAGAGAAGGATTATCAAACTGCTTATAACGGATTTGACCCGAGTTCCCCTCTGGCGCATATTATGATGGCAAATTACCAAAGCGCCTTTATGGCTAATTCGGTTAAATTTGCTTCACACGTAGAAGATCAGTTTGCGAAAACATATAAACGCAAGAGTTTTGGTGTAAAGCAAGCGGGTTTTTTGGTTATTTGGCGAACAGCGATGCCCAGTGTACTAGTGGAAACTGGCTTTTTGACGAATGCCGAAGAAGAAGAATATTTGAATTCGGAACATGGGCAATCGGAGGTTGCGGAAGCGATTGCAACAGCATTTAAGAAATACAAAGAAGACATAGAAAAATAACCCAAATGTTCAAAAGCAACGAATTAAAGGTAGGTTTTTTGGCCCTGATGGCCTTTTTGATTCTCTATTTTGGGTTTAATTTCTTGAAAGGAAATGACCTATTTTCGAAGTCAAATACCTTTTACATTCAATACGATAATGTCGACGGGTTAACCGCATCCAATCTTGTGATGGTGAATGGGGTCGAGGTAGGAAAGGTAAAGAAGGTGTTTTTAGATCCGGCTGACGGGAATAAAATTAAAGTTGAGATTTGGATCAATAAAGGATTGATTTTGCCAGACAAAACCGTGGCAATATTATCTGACGGAGCCTTGCTTGGCGGAAAAGTAATTCGTTTAGAATTGTTGGGAACAGGCGCCTTAGCTGACGAATCAACGATTACCGGTGTCAACGAAAAAGGACTTTCTTCTTTGTTGAAAGAGCGCGCATTGCCTGTCTTGTCGAATGCAGATTCCTTACTTGTTTCTTTTCGCAAAGTGAGTACCAAATTTGAAAAAACAGGGACTTATTTGAATCGATTGATTGAGAATTCCAATAGCGCAGTTTCGAATATTAATGGTTCCGTAAATACCTTGGTGGCCGAGAATAGCGTGAATATCAAGCAGATTACGGCCAACATGCGTGCGCTGTCTCAGAGTCTGACCGAAACAGAAAAGCAGTTAAAACCCTTGTTGACAAAATTTAATTCTGTTGCCGATTCCATTCAAGCAGCTCGTATCGGTCAAACGATCCAAGAGGCTGGGCGAGCGATTACTTCGCTCCAACGGATCGTTACGAAGTTAGAGCAAGGCCAAGGTAGTGCAGGTAAATTCATCACGAATGATTCGCTATATACAGGCTTGAATAAGACGATCGTTGACTTGGATCGCCTCTTAATCGATTTTAGAACGCAACCTAAGCGCTACATTCATTTTTCAGTTTTTGGTAAAAAAGATCCCAATCCACCTACCGACAAATAAATCTTAACATGGCTACGAAGCAATTGCTTATTTCAGCATCGGCTGAGATAACGGATATTTTAATGGCCGAATTGGGCGAGATTGGTTTTGATATTTTTGAGGATCTCGATCGTGGGATTGCTGCCTATTGTCCAATAGATGTATATGACGCGGCGCAAGTGCAAGAAATTGTTGACCGCTATCGCTTTTTAGGCCCAATCGATGTTGTTTATAATGACATTGAAAAGGAGAATTGGAATGCGGTTTGGGAAACAAATTACGATCCGATCCGCATTTCAGATCAAGTATATATTCGAGCTAGTTTTCATGAGCCTGATTTGTCGGTTCCCCTAGAAGTTGTCATTAATCCCAAAATGTCTTTTGGTACAGGTCATCACCAGACCACCGCTCTGATGGTCGCGGCCTTGCTGGAAATTGACCTAACCGAAAAGTCAGTATTGGATGCTGGTACAGGGACTGGAATTCTAGCATTTGTTGCGCTGAAGCGTGGTGCTGCTCGTGTACATGGTTTTGATATCGATTCGTGGTCCGTGGAGAATTCCATTGAAAATGCGGCACTTAATGATTGCGTTGCCGTTACGTTTGCGCAAGGTACCATTCGTGATGAGGATACCACACCCTATGATGTTTTGATAGCAAATATCAATCGGAATATTCTATTGGATGAAATGGAAGAATATGCTAAACGCATTGTTCCTGGAGGCTATTTGTTTTTAAGTGGGTTTTACGCGTCCGACGTGCCTTTGCTCGAAGAGTCTGCTGCTTCGTACGGATTATTGTTGCAAGCACAAACAGAAAAAGAGCAATGGACTTGCTTGCGACTTCAGAAGGTCTAGCATAAAATATGTGCAAAAAAATCATTAATTCATGAAAAACCCTTATTTTTGAAGGTTTTACGCTTGTAATTCGCTCGATTGAGTTTTTTGTAGCACATGAAGATCTCCCCGAACAAACCTTTTCAGGTTGTTTACTCCTTATTGTCACATGAATGCCTGGGCTATTTGTTCGAGGTGTTCGTCGTGCAATTAAATGAAAAGGGACAGCTTACATGGGAATATCAGACGCTTACTTCTCGTAATTACCATGAATTTGCGGCGGGCTTAGATGAACGTGACGAGGCTTGTGTGAAGTTGATCGAGGGCATGAAGCCAGCGGCTATTTTTGAAAAATACAATACCTCTAAGCGTAAGACAATTGAGGAGTTTTATCTGAAGACCTTTGATCCTGAGAAAGGAGATAAGGAAGTTGCAGAGGCTGTGAATGCCAATATTGAACGTCGGCGCGGCCAAATCTTCGAGTTGATCTGTCCTGATAAAACACTTTTCATCATGGGAAATGATGGAAACCCGATGAGGCAGTCGGTGCAAATCCAAGCAGAAGCGGTCGAAGTATTATTCCATTTCATGCGAAATGAAGAGAATACGCATTATTTCCCGTCGTTAAAATATCAAGGAAACAAGTTAGAGTTTCAATACAAGGACGCGCTCATCTTATGTGATGAGCCGGCCTGGATGCTGTTAAATCAGAAATTATATCATTTCAAGCCGCAGTTAGAAGGCAAAAAACTTCGTGCTTTCCTGAACAAAAAGTTTGTGGTCATTCCTAAAAACATGGAAGAAGACTACTTTCGAAAGTTTGTGAAAGCAATGGTTGCGCGTTATCCTGTGCATGCCAAAGGTTTTGAAATCACGAATACTGAAAAGAATTGCCAATATTTATTGTCTTACGGACCGATAGTTCCGAAGATTGATGGGGATGAAAAGCCTAGTTCTAAAAAGGCTTTAGAAGCTGCGGATCGTTGGCAATTTGTGTTGTCTTTTCAATATGGTAATAACCGTTTTCCGTGGGATGGCTTGGCTGCTGAGGCCAATGTGTTATTTGAAAAGAAAGGGGACAGCTATGCATTTCAAAAGATTATGCGATCGCTGGTCAAAGAAAAGCGTAGTTTTCAGAGTTTGAAAACAATGGGATTGCCGATGGAAGCAGACGGCCGTGCGACGATTTCTCGCTCTGATGCGGTACAGTGGTTGACCGCCCACAAACAAGATTTAGATCAAGCAGGTTTTACGGTTCAGTTTAAAGGAGATGGCTCTGCGCCACGTTACTTCTTGGGTAAGCCTGAAATTAGTATTCGAATTGGAGAAAAATTTGACTGGTTTGACATTCAGGCAATTATTTCATTTGGGCAATTCCAGATTCCATTTCTGAAGATTCGTCAATTGATTCTTCAAAAGAAAAAAGAATTCCACTTGCCAGATGGCTCTATTGCTATTATTCCTGATAACTGGTTTCACGACTACCAGGATTTATTCTATTTCTCAGAAACACGTCCTGGTGAGGATGGGGTTTATCTGCGCAGACAGCATTTTCAATTGATTCAAGAGTGGGAAAACCAAGATTTGGTGAAGACGTCATTAAAGACAAAAACACTCAATGATTTAAAATTAGAAACCAAAGAATTTCCAGTTCCTAAAAATTTCAAAGGGACGCTTCGACCTTATCAGCTCGAGGGTTACCGGTGGATGCGTACGCGTCAAGCGGCAGGTTTAGGTGCCTGTTTGGCGGATGATATGGGTCTTGGAAAGACAGTACAAACACTTTGTTTGTTACAAAGTTTGAAGGAGCAAGGGGAGACCTTACCTACATTATTGGTGATGCCCACTTCGCTTTTGTATAACTGGGAGATGGAGGCGAAGAAATTCACGCCTCAGTTACGTGTCTTAGTTTATAGCGGACCTCAACGCGAAAAATTGCAAGCACAGATCGGTAAGGTAGATTTGATCTTGTGTTCGTTTGGAATGGT
>JAURHT010000114.1 GCA_030833145.1 Aquirufa sp. | reverse complement strand
GTAATGTCTGCATATGAATCATTTACTGGATCAGGCATCATTCCTTTTTTGAAAGCATATGGATTCCCATTTGAAAATCCTCCAGTTGAGTTTGGAACAACATTAATCGGATGCTCGTGAGCTCCCGCACTTTGCATCGTAGCTGTCGTATTACTCACCGAAATAGACGGGGTAACATTAGGCAATTCATTTTGCGCAAGGGTTCTACTCATACTTCCAGTCACATTCCCTAAAGTACCACTCGTTTGCATTAATACTGCATTTGTTGCATCAGGTAAATTTGATATAATTCCTAGGGCTGCTGCTTGAGTTTGTTGTGAGGAGGTTAACGTTGAAAGTGCTCTACCGTCTAACTTTACCCATCCATTATGATCAGCAGATTGAACGCCTGTTTTAATATCGCCAAAAGTCGAAACAGCAATCGTATTTAACCAGGAGGTTCCATCAAAATACCAAATTGAGTTAGTAGTTGTATCAAAGACCTGTAGTCCGCCTGCTGGCGAAGAAATTGAAGTTCTTTGGGCACCTGTCATTCTTGGAGGTAAAAAACCTTTATTCGTCGAATTGACGTCTAGTTTTGCCGAGGCATGTGGAGTAGTAGTTCCTATGCCGGTTTGGGCCTCCGCAAAAAAGGAGATAAACAAGAAAAGGAAAATTAGTCTATTCATTTTATTTTTGATTCTAACAGCTTTAATCGGTTCTCAAAGTCTGATTGCTTGACCTGAATTTCTTTATTCAATTTTTCATTTTCAATCTTGAGGCTATCTACTTGCTTGCTTAATTCTTGAATAGCGCCGACACTTAATGCGGTAATTTGGTCAAAATCTATAGCCCTAAAATCGGCTACTTTCTTACCATAAATAAATAGATTAGTTGTTTGTTCCGTCCATCCAATTACCGAAAAAGAGTCTAAGTCTTTCACTTCGTCAATCGTCTTAACCACTTCCCTTTTTCCCTCTACAAAAAATTTAATTACATCGCCTTTAGCAAAACCGTGAGGCTTTTCTAAGGTAATTTTCAGCACGTCATTTTCCTCCTGTACTGATTTTGCCAAAGCAAAAACAGAAGGAATAAAATCTGAAGTTTGATTCACAAATTGGGCATTTACCGCTTCTACTTCTTGCGCTATAAATCCAGTTTTGTTTTTATTACCATTCGCTAATTGATCGATGTAGGTATAATTTACGACTTGGAGTTTATTCAAAGCGGATAATTGACTCTCTGTATTTAATAAGGTTATCCCCTTTTTAATTCTAGCATCTGAAATGGCATTGAACTCTGGGGCACGTATTCTTTGATCGGCCATTATAGAATATAAAACATTCGTATTAGCTGCATAAGACCCTGATACATTTGATTGACTTAAATACCCATAGGTATTAACATATTGTGATACATAAGATGCAACATGCAAAGGCACGAGTGGCGAAGCCGTCCCTATTCCTACGTTTCCATCAGCATTTATTCTCAGACGTTCAGTTCCTCCGGTTCTCATCACGATATTTTTATTCATATCAGAGACTGTAGAAAAGCCAGAAATATCAATAGATGATTGCGCGCCGATATTAGTTCCTCCTCCAGCAGATAATCTTAATAAACCATCGTCACCACCGTCATTCTGAGCCGTGCCACTTCCGCCAGTACCCACGCCCCTTATTTCATAATTTCCAATACTTCCAGAATTTAATGCTGGTCTATTTGTAGAATTACTAAATCCGGTTGCAAGACGTATACCTCCACCTTCTAAATTAAGTCTGGAGGTGGGAATGGCTGTTCCTAATCCAACATTCCCGTTTTCTAAAATAGCGATTCCATTTGTTTCACTTGCCCCATTAAAAATCCTAAATCTAGCATTCGCTGAAGTTGTCCCAAATTGGTCTAATGTCCAATCTACCGTGCCCCCTAATAAGGATCTTTTAAATATTATTTGGCCTCCTTCATATTGTGTAGAGGTAGGATTTAAAAGAATTTCGCCCCCTATAGTTCCACCTTCATTCCCCACCGTTAAAGTGGCAGAAGGAGCCGAATTTCCTATCCCTACCTTACCTCCAATCGGGTTAAATGCTAAATCGTATAGCGTAGCATAATTCGATTTTGATCTCGCCTGCAACCAGGCAAAAGTAGATGTAGAACTTAACCCAAAATCTAAGATATGTGACCCGCTTGATCCGCTCAAACGTAAGTTTCCATTTGCACTTGATCCTGATGATGCTGGATTTGCAGTAGTCGCCTCGATTTGAAACTTATTCACAGGCGTGGTCGTTCCAATACCCGTTTGGGCCACCGCAAAAAAAGTACTCAACAAGAAAACGACAACAAGTCTTTTCATTTCTTCTTTTCCAATTTTAATAACCGGCGCTGAATTAATTGAAGTGTTTTCTCAAGCGCCTCTTTCTCCTTTTCCAATTGATTGATTTTCTGTTCTTGCTCCTGAATCGCCTTGACTAATACGGGAGTAATTCGACCATAATCCACCCCTTGGGTTATCATTTTGCCATTCTCATCTACGGCGTCTTTTGTTCCTGTAACTGCGTATGGTAATACCTCTTGGAGTTCATGCGCCATTACTCCATGCATTCTTGAACTATTCGCTTTCCAGCCAAAATCATACGTCTTAATTTTATTGACGATATCAAGCCCATTATAATTTCGTAAATCAGTTTTTAATCGATAATCAGAACTGGTATTATAGGTAACTCCCGCACCATTATTTGCAGCTATGATAGCACCAATGTTATTTCCTTGTTTTTGAAAATATATAAACTCATGATAGTTTAAAGACCAGTTTTGATCCGTATTGGCATTAAGAATCATCAAGCCATTATTATCACTAGTCGTGCTTTCTACATACACTGATGTATTATCCGAAGATTGAACATGGAATCTTCTAGAAGGCGAAGCGGTTCCTATACCCACTCTACTATCTGTGTCAATGGTTAAAATAGGCGAATTCAAACCTGTAAAATTCCAATTAGGTATAAATTTAAATTTATCTGCATCACCGTTATCCATTCCCATAGAATAACCTCTAATTCCACTAATATCGAATGATAAAAAGGGGCTTCCTCCACCACTTCCTGTTGTACGAAGTGCAAGTATGGTGTTTGCTGAAGACGAGGTCGAGTTTGTATTAAGGAGATAAATACTCGGTAATGTGTTATTTGCAGGATCATTTGAACCTGCCGTATTCCCATTTTGAATATGTAAAAGTGTTGTGGGAAGTGCTAATCCCATTCCTATTTTGCCATTTTCCATTATGGTCAATCCATTTGTTTCAGAAATAGAATTAAAAATTCGAAATCTAGCATCAGATGAGGTCGTGCCATATTGATCAATAGTCCAATCTGCCGTACTCCCGTTTAATGATTTTTTAAAATTGATTTGTCCTCCTTCATTAGATGTAAAGGCAGGATTTAAGGTAATTTCTCCGGGTATAGTTCCTCCAGTATTCCCCACTGTTAAAGTGGATGATGGAGCAGAGGTTCCTATGCCTACCTTACCCCCATTTGGATTAAATGCTAAATCATAAAGTGTTGCATAATTTCCTCTATCTCTCGCCTGAAGCCAAGAAAAAGTAGACGTAGAACTTAGGCCAAAATCCAACACATGCGTATTTGCCCCTGTCGCCCCTAGTCTCAAATTACCATTTGCAGAAGAGTTAGAGGTGGCTGGATCAGCTTTAGTGGAAAAGATGTCTAATTTATTCACGGGCGTAGTCGTCCCGATACCCGTTTGGGCAAAAACATTCAGGCTCAGAAAAAGAAATAATATAAGTAGCCTTTTCATTTTACTTTGTCTTTACAAATAATCGAATCGCAATTTCGTGTGTACTATTTGCCATTTTACTTAATGCGGAGGTAGGTATTTCGTATACGTATCCTAGGTATAATTTTGGACTAACTTGTACACCAAAACGGGCACCATAACTTTCTTTCGCACGGTAGCCTATTCCTACATCAAATTTATTCTGCAAATTAGCCAGCAAATTTATATCTAAAGTGACAGGGGTATCACTCGAAAGTCTAGCTAAAGCACTCGGATATAAGTTAATCCCATCCATTACTTTCACTTTTGTTCCTGCCATGGCGTAATAATAGGCGACGTCTAAGTAGGCTCCATTTTGTGGGCCAAAATCGTAGTTTAGCACTCTGGGTTGTGAAATGCTGAAGAATACATCATCCTGTCCTTTGCTGATTTTAATTCCCCAGCCTGTATTAAATTTCATCCCCGTGGAGCGATCCCCTTGAAATAAAGGGTCTGCATTATTGATCAAACGAAGCGCAGAAAAGTTTACCCCTAAACTGGACATCCCTAATCTAATTCCACCTGACAAATTCCACGTGGCATTTAGCTTCGTATGATAGGCAAAATCCCCTGCTAAAGTGGCTGTTTTAACGGGTCCTGCTTGGTCATTTATGAAGACTAGTCCGACTCCCTTATTTTTGCCAAATTTTATATTTCCGGTCAAAGAGCCTGTTTGGGGAGATCCGTCCATCCCCATCCACTGCTGGCGATTAATCAAAATAAATTCTGAATTCTCCGTGCTTCCAGCATGAGCAGGCGTCACTATCTGCGGATTAAACCGATAGAGCGAATACATGGATTCTAATTGTGCCTGGGCTTTTGGCCCAAACATCAAACAAATCATACACCAAAGGATTACTTTTCGTTTCATTATCTCGCCAATCTATTGATGTAAATAAAATCTGAAATGTTCGGAATCACCCCATTAAAATCGATGACATAATAGTAGACTCCATCAGGTAAAATCGATCCGTCTTTCCCTGTTCCACCCCAATCATTCAGGTAATTTTCTCGTTCATAAACTACCGCGCCTGCTCGATCCAAAATAGTGAGTTTATTCGAGCGGTAAGACATCACACCAGGAATAATTAGCACGTCATTTAAGCCGTCTCCATTCGGCGAAATTCCTTGCGGCGTAAAAATGGTACATTCATCTTTATCCAGCCTATTTGGAACTCCGTCGCCATCACAATCAGGCAATGCACCGTAATTTATATCATCCTCAAGCTTATCGATTATGCCATCATTATCTGCATCCGTATCCTTATAATCTGGAATGCCATCTCCATCCGTATCCACCGGCTTTTTAGGATCTGCCCCTATTTCTACCGTGTCCGCATAACCATCATTATCCGAATCCAAATCTTTGTAATCCGGTACTCCATCCCCATCAGAATCGATAGGTGATGCAGGGTTTGATCCGATCTCCACCGCATCTGGAATTCCGTCGCCATCTGAATCGTATTTTGTTACGACCAAAGTAGTAGTAATAGTTGCCGATAAATAGGTCGCATCTTCTGCAATGGTAGCCGTCAGAACAGAAGTCCCTACGCCCACAATTTTTACAGAAGCACCCGTAATCGTGGCAACAGATGTGGCACTAGAAGTAAATGTAATTGCCCCCGTTCCTGCTGATGGAGTTACACTTAACGTGAAGTCCGGATCTACATCTGTCTTATTGATTTGAGCAGAGAAACCACTTAGGTTTCTAGCCATTTTCACTACGGTAATAGTCAAGGTAGCTGTCCCAGAACCTCCCGCATTCGTTGCCGTAATCGTAAAGTTCGTGCTCGAAATCGCAGCCGATGGCGTACCCGTAATTGCTCCCGTGCTAGTATTAAAGCTTAGGCCTGCTGGTAAATTTGGGGTAATCGCAAAGCTGGTTGCGGTACCTGATACCGTAGCCGATAAGGTATTGATCGCTGTTCCAATAGTGAAACTGTATGCACGAGAAGCATAAGTAACACTAGGCGCTGCCGGTAAAGGAGGCGTCACTGGCGGAGTAACTGGCGGAGTTACCGGCGGAGTCGTAGGCGTTTGTGTTGCCGCTACTACTTCGATCGTCAATGTGCTCGTTCCCGAGCCTCCGCTATTCGTTGCCGTCACCGTAAATACCGTACTTGACATTGCAGCCGATGGCGTACCCGTAATCGCTCCCGTGCTCGTATTCAAACTCAAGCCTGCCGGTAAGCTAGGCGCAATTGCGAAGCTGGTTGTCGTGCCTGAAACGGTTGCAGATATTGTGCTGATTGCGGTACCTACTGTGAAACTATTATTCGATGAAGCATACGATACAACTGGTGCCGCTGGTAACGGAGGTGTCG
>JAURHT010000039.1 GCA_030833145.1 Aquirufa sp. | reverse complement strand
ATAGAAGGAAAGACTACTGGCGTTTTAGAGTTATTCAGTCCGTTAAGGGATTATTGGTCTGCTCAAATCGGTACAAAAACCCTTCTTCCTATAAAGACTGAAATGCGCAAACGTGAAGGGCGCTACCGCAAAGAGGAAACCGTTCTATATCAAATGGACAAAGGTTTTGCGAAAATAACCTCTCCACAAAACAAACCGGTAACCAGTACGATGGCGGGGCCTAAAGATTTATTAGATCTCATCTCTGCTTATTATTTCTTGCGAAGTAAACCCGTGGCAGACAAGAAACCCGGTTCCAGGTGGTCCGCGCAGGTATTAGTAGATAGTAAAATTTATGAATTGGTATTAGTGGTGAAAGCGAAAGAAACCATTGAAACGGAAGCAGGGAAACGATCAAGCATCAAAACCAATATCCTTTTGCCTAAAAATAATTTATTTAAAGAGGAGGATGCGATACGATTGTGGATCAGTGACGACGAATACCAAGTGCCGTTGAAAGTACAAGTCAACTTAAAAATCGGTTTTTTGACCATCGACTTAGTCGATTATAGTATTCAAGGCAAGAAAATCTATTTTCCTAAGGCCTCTTTATAAGCGGCTAATACTCGGCCGCGCGCAAACTCGTGATTGACGATAGGTGCAGGATAGGTCAATTCTTGTAATTCAGGGACCCATTTTTTGATGTAGGCCAAAGATTGATCGAATTTTTGAGTCTGTAGAGTGGGATTAAAGACTCTAAAATAAGGAGCCGCATCACAACCCGAACCTGCTGCCCATTGCCATCCCCCATTATTTGCTGCAAAATCGAAATCCAATAATTTCTCTGCAAAATAAGCTTCACCCCAGCGCCAATCGATTAATAGATGCTTCACTAAAAAGCTCGCCACAATCATTCTCACTCGATTGTGCATAAAACCAGTGGCATTCAATTCCCGCATCCCAGCATCTACAATTGGATAGCCTGTTTTGCCTTCGCACCAGGCTTTGAATTCCTCTTCATTATTGCGCCAGTTCATTCGATCGTATTCTTTTCTAAATGAATGTCGTTCAGATATGTGTGGAAAATGATGCAGAATATTAAAATAAAAATCTCGCCAAATCAACTCATTCAACCAAACTTCGGACTTACCCAAAGCCTGACGAACTAAAGAACGGATAGACACCGTTCCAAAACGTAGATGCACCGAGAGTCTGGAAGTACCTGGTTTGGCAGGAAAATCACGGTCCTGAGCATAGGATTTAATTAACTCATCTGCCACAATGGCCTTTGGGAAAAGTAAACCAGATGGCTGAAAACCAATAGCAGTTAATGAGGGAATGCTAAACGTCTCAGAAACATAATTTCTACTGGCAGAGGAAGAATAATTAGGCAGAACAATTTCGGCTAATAAGGCTTTCCACTTGCGGGAATAAGGCGTAAAAACGGTATACGGCGTACCTGCACCAGATAACACCTCGTCTTTTTCAAAAACCACTTGATCTTTAAAAGTACGAAAATCTACCCCTTTTTCTTTAGCTATTGCGCTTACTGCCGCATCACGATCTAGGCCATAACGTTCGTAATCGTGGTTAGTAAAGATACGGGCCACATCCCATTCGTTCAACAACTCTTTGAAGATATCAATAGGGTTACCGTGTTTGACACAAAGATGACCTCCTATCGCCTCACTTAACTGTGTGATTGATTGATGAATAAACTCAACTCGGCCATCTTTTTTAGAAGGTAGTCGATCTAGAATGTTTGTATCAAAAATAAAGAGAGGAAGGACGGGATCTTTTTCAGACAAGGCTTGGAATAATCCTGCATTGTCTTCGATTCTTAAATCACGTCTAAACCAAAATATGGAAACTTTTTTCATCCTCTATGTATCTTAAAGGGGTAAACTACGCAGATTCTAGATTGTTTCAAAAATTTACCTTGACAAGCCCCCCTTCAATATGGTATATTTGTAGATTATAAATATTCAAACCCGCTGAGAATGAAATTATCTGAATTCAGATTTGATTTACCCCAAAACTTAATTGCCCTTAACCCTACCGAGAATCGCGAAGATGCGCGTATGATGGTGGTTAATCGTAAGAATAAAACGATTGAACATAAGAAATTCACGGATATCATCGACTATTTTGGCGAAGGTGATGTCTTAGTAACTAACAATACAAAGGTTTTCCCTGCTCGTCTTTACGGTAACAAGGAGAAAACAGGGGCTCAAATCGAGGTCTTTTTATTAAGAGAATTAAATAGAGAACACCGTCTTTGGGACGTATTAGTAGATCCAGCTCGTAAAATCCGTGTGGGTAATAAATTGTATTTCGGTGATTCTGACCTAGTGGCTGAGGTTATCGACAATACCACTTCTCGTGGACGTACCATTCGTTTCTTGTATGATGGTGATCATGATGCATTAATGCAGGCTATCCACGAATTAGGCGAAACACCTCTTCCGGACGAGATTCGCTTCAAAAGAGCAGCGACTGAAGATGATCGCGATCGTTTTCAAACTATTTATGCTGAGCACGTAGGTGCAGTGGCAGCTCCTACAGCGGGTTTACACTTCTCGAAGATTGTCATGAAGCGTATGGAATTAAACGGCGCTCAGTTCACTCCTATTACTTTGCACGTCGGTTTAGGTACTTTCCGTCAGGTAGATGTAGAGGATTTGACCAAACACAAAACAGATTCAGAACACTTTATGATCGACGATTCGACTTGCAACTTTGTGAACGAAGCAATCGACAATAAAAAACAAGTATTAGCCGTAGGAACAACCGTTATGAAGGCATTAGAATCCTCTGTATCAGCGAGTGGCCACCTAAAGCCTATTAATAGCTGGACAGATAAATTCATCTTCCCTCCCTACGAATTTAAAATCCCTACAGCTTTATTAACGAATTTCCACCTACCAGAATCGATTCTATTAATGATGGCATCGGCATTTGGTGGTCACGAATTAATCACAGAAGCGTACAAACAAGCCATTAAAGAGAAATACCGTTTCTTCTCGTATGGTGACGTGATGTTAATCATCTAATTGAATTAATCGGGTTTGCTTTGAAAAAATATGCCATTATTGTCGCAGGGGGCTCCGGCCAGCGTATGCAGAGTGCAGTCCCTAAGCAATTTTTGCTTTTGCAGGGCAAACCCGTTTTATACCATACCCTCGCTGCCTTTTACCAGGCAGATGCTACCACAGAAATAATTCTGGTATTACCAGTTGATCAGTTTTCTTATTGGGAAACGCTAATTGCTGGATTACCTCCTATTCAACATCGTTTAGTCGCTGGAGGTAACTCCCGGTTCCAAAGTAGTCAACACGCGATTCAGACCTTGACTGAAGACGGAATAGTCGCCATTCACGATGGGGTGAGACCCTTGATAGATCCGGACTTGATTACTGCTAGTTTTAAAGCGGCTTCTGAAAAAGGAAATGCGGTTTTGGCTGTTGCTTCAAAGGATTCTGTTCGGTTTTTTTCTGATGATAAAAAAAGTTACGAACACCTGAATCGAGAAGCGATTCGATTAATACAAACTCCCCAAATTTTCTCCCTTAAAGACTTACAAGAAGCCTTTAAACAAAGTTATTCGGAGGATTTTACGGATGATGCAAGAGTAGTAGAAGCGTTGGGAATACACATTAACCTAGTAGAAGGATCTTATAAAAATATCAAAATCACCACTCCGGAGGATTTGTTATTAGCTGAGGTCTTAATGAAATAATCTATGAAAAACGCTTGGAATTGGATTGGGAAGAGCATCCTACAGTTTAAATTTCCCCTTTTAGGATTCATTCTTTTACTGACGATTGGCTTAGGATTTAAGGCAAGCCAAATCCAACTTAGCTATGAATTAGCCAAGATCCTTCCTGCTTCCGATGAGCGCTTTCAACTTTACGAAGGGTTCAAAAAGAAATATGGTGAGGATGGTGCTGTGATGGTTATTGCAGTCGAAAATCCCAAAATTTTTAGCCCGGTGGAATTTAAGGCTTGGCGCGATTTGAGTAATGAGGTCAAAAAGCAGGGCGGTATCAAGAATGTCCTTTCCTTAGTGACATTGCCGGAATTATACATTGATTCAACGGAAAAGAAATTCAAAACACGAATGTTGTTGGATTCTACGTTGGTCCTCGACGAAGGTAATTTATCATCCTTTAAAGCCAAATTAGACCAACTACCTATCTATAAAAACTTCCTATACACGGAAGACCTGAAGACGCATTTACTGTTGATTACATTAGATCAAAAGGTCATCAATGATAAAGGACGCATTACTTTGGTCAGAAAAATCAAAGCATTAGGTGAGCAATACCAAGCAAAAATGAAGCATTCGGTGCATATGACGGGCATGCCTTTCATTCGTACCGAATATACATCGCAGGTAACGAAGGAATTAAGCCTGTTCTTGGGCTTAGCTATTTTAGTTACATCACTCATCTTATTATTCTTCTTCCGCTCATTCCAAGTCGTATTCTTCGCGAATATCGTGGTCTTAGTGGGCATTGTGGCTTCATTAGCGACAATTGTATTCTTCGGATTTAAGATCACGCTTTTATCTGGTTTAATTCCTCCACTCATTGTGGTTATCGGAATTCCGAATGTCATTTTCTTATTGAATAAATACCACGAGACCTATTTGGCTGGAAAAGATAAAGAGGAATCCTTAATCGAAAGTGCTTCGAAAGTGGGGAGAACGTTGTTCTTAGCTAATTTGACCACTTCCATTGGTTTTGGGGTGTTTGCCTTTACGGGATCGGCTTTATTAGTGGAATTTGGGATTGTGGCCGCGTTGAATGTGATGATCACCTTCTTTGTTTCGCTAGTATTGATTCCTATTTTCTTTAGTTTTTTAGCTCCTCCAAAGCAGAAAGATTTAGCGCATTTTGAGTCAGTGAGAGTGAACAAATTCTTGAACCGAGTGGATGTTTGGGTGCTACATCACCGGAAGTTTATCTATGGTTTCATTTCGATCGTGTTAGTTTTCTCTTTCTATGGACTGAGTAAAATTCAAGCCGTAGGTTATATTGTGGACGATTTACCTCGTGATAATGCCATTTATACGGATTTAAAGTTTGTAGAAGATCGCTTTAAGGGCGTAATGCCTTTTGAAGTGAATATCGATGCGTTTGAAAAAGGGAGAGCGTTGACGCCGGAACTTTTGGCCAAAATCAAACGAACCGAAAAATTAGTAGCCAAGTATCCTGAATTCACCCAAGGTCTTTCCATTCTGACGGCCACTAAATACTTGTATCAAGTATACCGCGGAGGTGATCCTAAATACTTCACTTTACCGGGAATCGATGAATTAGCTAAGCTAAAGGACTTTCAATCAAGTTTGGATGGCAAAAACAACAACCTATTTGCTGGATTCATCGATAAAGACAAACGTTTCACTCGGATTAGTTTCCAAATGCAAGACGCAGGAACGGTACGCACAAAACAATTATTCGATGAAATTCAGCCTAAAATCGACAGTATCTTTAGAACAGATATCGAATCGGGCGAATTACTCCCTAAAGGCGATAAACGGGGATATCAAGCCGATGTGACGGGTAATTCTGTCATCTATGCGTTCCAAACAGAATACTTGCAAGTCAACCTCATCGAAAGTACGATTACAGCCATCATCTTGATCTGCATCTTGATGGCTCTCCTATTCCGTTCTTGGAAAATGGTGTTGATCTCTACCCTACCGAGCTTAATTCCTCTAATCATAACGGCAGGATTAATGGGCTATTTTGGCATTGCCTTAAAGCCTAGTACCATTTTAATCTTCTCTATTGCCTTCGGGATTTCGAGTGATGGAACGATTTATTTCTTAACCCGCTACAAGGAAGAATGGGCAAAAAATAACCAAAACATTCAGAAAGCAGTACAAACAACCATTTTAAAAACAGGAGTTTCGATGTTCTATACGGCGATGATTCTGTTTTTTGGTTTCTTTATCTTCACGGCATCTACCTTTAAGGGAACGCAGGCATTAGGCATTTTGGTTTCTGTCACCTTATTAATGGCGATGATTTGCAACTTGATCTTATTACCGGCCTTCTTATTAGGCTTAAATAAAAAAGAGATTTCCACCATTTTAGAGGAAGATTTGTAAATGGCTGAGACTAAACCTTCCTTGTATACCTTATCTTTCTTTTTGCTTTGCCTGAGTAACTTTTTGTTTTCGGCTAGTTTTTCGATGATTATCCCAGAATTGCCAGATTATTTAGCGAGTCTAGGTGGCAAAGAGTACATCGGTTATACCATCGCTCTTTTTACGCTTGCTGCGGGATTATCTCGTCCCTTCTCAGGTAAATTAACGGATCATATTGGTCGTATACCCATTATGGCCTTCGGTTCCCTCGTTTGCTTTATCTGTGGGGGACTTTATCCTTTATTGCATACCGTGCAGGGCTTTTTATTTCTACGTTTTATTCATGGTATGTCTACTGGGACCAAACCCACGGCTACCGCAGCTTATGTAGCAGATGTCATCCCGGAAGACCGCAGAGGAGAAGCTCAGGGTAGTTTAGGAATCTTTACAGCGACTGGAATGTCCATTGGACCTGCAATTGGCAGTTTCTTAGCCACAACTTATGGATTAGACCAAATGTTCTATATCTCCTCCGTTTTTGCCCTGGCTTCCATTGTGATTCTAAGTCGGATGAAGGAGACGTTGCCAAAGGCCATGAAATCACGCTTCAGCCTATCTCTGTTTCGCATCGGTTGGAAAGATGTATTTGAACCCAAAGTCATTCCCGTATTTTGGGTAATGCTGTTCGTGTCCTTTTCTGCTGGGGCGATGATTACCCTGATTCCAGATACTTCAAAGGTGGTAGGTTGGACAAATAAAGGCTTGTATTTTACCATATACACCGTTTCTTCTATTGTAATTCGGTTCTTTTTTTCCAAAGCTTCGGATCAATATGGTCGTATTCCGGTGTTGATTTTTGGCTGCTTTATGCTGAGCGTATCGATGTTTTTACTCGTGTTTTCAGCGAATTCATATTTGTTGATTACATCAGCTATTATCTATGGAATTGCCTGGGGATTCAACACGCCTACGCTAGCAGCCTGGACCAATGACCTAGGCGACAAAAACCACATGGGACGAGCCATGGCCACGATGTACATAGCTTTGGAGGCAGGAATCGGCATAGGCGCCTATGTCTCAGGTGAAATTTACCAAGGAGTGGCCAGTCAAATTCCTATTCCGTTTTTACTTGCCGCCTTATTATCTTTGTTAGCATTTCTCTTATTGTGGACAAAAAAACGAAATTGGACTTATGGAATTTAGCGAATACTTAATTCAAAAAAACATTTGTTCCGCTAGTTTTTCAGCGGCAGAACCGGCTCTTTTTCAACACTGGTCAGACGCATTTAATCTTCTGCACCCTGCTAGCTTCACCGAACAAAATAAGTTCATCATCAATAAAATCAGAAGAAAATATCCTTTGAAAAAGGAGTAAGCTTAGGCATTTATTGGCTTTATATTAGTAAATAACCGGAAAAACGTTGTACTATTTAAATAATTGATTCAGTTAAATATTTGAAATGTACTAAATCCGGAAATTTGTAAAAATTAATAACAAAGACAATGCCAGAAAGCAATTTGCAAACCCTATTCCCTGTTGCTGGGGAAATCCCAAAAGAGTATGATTTAACGCATCCTATTGAACAAAAAGAGTATTTGGTCAATGGCGAGATGCGTCAGTGGAAAGGCAAAACGCAAGACGTTTGGTCACCCATTTATGTAAAAACTGACAAAGGTTTCGAACAAAAACGAATCGGCTCCTATCCTATCACGGACGCAGCAGATGCCATGGAAGTTTTGTATGCTGGTGTTAAGGCTTATTCCAATGGGCGTGGCGAATGGCCATCGATGACCGTTGCTCAGCGAATCGAATGTGTGGAGAAATTCACGCAGAAGATGATTCAAAAGCGTGACGAGGTGGTTAAGTTATTAATGTGGGAAATTGGTAAATCACTAGGCGATTCACAAAAAGAATTTGACCGTACCGTTCAATACATATACGATACCATCGGTGCATTAAAAGATATCGATCGTACTTCTTCTACTTTCTTAATTGAAGAAGGTATTATCGGTCAAGTGAGACGTTCGCCTTTAGGCGTAGTACTTTGTATGGGACCATTCAACTATCCGTTGAATGAAACCTTTACGACACTTATCCCAGCCTTAATCATGGGAAATATCGTTTTATTCAAACCACCGAAACACGGTACTTTATTACACTACCCATTACTTGAGGCGTTCAAGGATTCATTCCCAGCAGGTGTTATCAACACACTTTATGGTCGTGGAAATTCGATCATCCCTCAGTTAATGGAATCAGGTAAGATCGATGTATTAACTTTAATTGGTTCTTCTAAAGTAGCGGATAAATTAAAGAAAATGCACCCGAAAGTAAATCGTCTACGTGCTATTTTAGGCCTAGACGCTAAGAATGCGGCGATCGTAACAGAAAGTGCTGATTTAGATTCTGCTATTAACGAATGTTTATTAGGGTCTCTTTCTTTCAACGGACAACGTTGTACGGCCGTGAAAATCATTTTCGTTCACAAATCATTAGTTGACAAGTTTAATGAAGGTTTAGCGAAACGAATTGAAGCGCTTAAATTAGGTATGATGTGGGAGCCTGGCGTTCAAATCACTCCTCTTCCGGAGCCAAACAAGCCAGCTTATTTAACGGAATTGATTGAAGATGCGAAGTTACATGGTGCTAAAGTAATGAACGAACATGGTGGCGAGAATTTCAAATCCATCTTCTTCCCTGCTTTATTGTATCCAGTTAACAGCAAAATGAAGGTATGGCATGAAGAGCAATTTGGCCCTGTAGTACCGGTTGTTCCATTCGAAAGCTTAGATGAGCCAATTGATTATATCCATGAATCATCTCACGGACAACAAGTGGCCATTTTTGGAACGGATGTAAATCAAATTTCAGAATTAATCGATGCGACGGTGAACCAAGTTTCGCGTGTGAACATTAACGCTCAATGTCAACGTGGACCAGACTCCTTCCCTTTCACAGGTCGTAAGGATTCTGCTGAAGGAACGCTTTCCGTCACAGCAGCTTTACGTTCATTCTCGATTCGTACTGTGGTCGCTACAAAAGCTACCCAATCGAACAAAGATATCGTAAATGCGATCGTGGAGAACCAACAATCGAATTTCCTATCGACAAGATTTATTTTGTAATCAGTTGATAAGTATACAAAAAAAGGCCAGTGCTTTCGCGCTGGCCTTTTTTGTTATTTTAAAGCAGCTCTTTGTGCTTTCACGGCTGGATCTGTAATGAACTCATCATAGGTCATTAATTTATCCAAATGACCTTTAGAACCAATTTCAATCACGCGATTCGCGACGGTATCTGTCAATTGATGATCATGACACGTGAATAACATTGTTCCTGGGAATTCAATCATCCCATTATTCAAGGCTGTAATCGACTCTAAGTCTAAGTGATTCGTAGGCTCATCAAATAAGAGTACGTTCGCACCTGATAACATCATACGAGAGAACATACAACGTTGTTTCTCACCCCCTGAGATAACTGTACTCTTTTTCAAAGCCTCATCACCTGAGAATAACATACGACCCAAGAAACCACGAATGAAACTTTCGTCTTTTTCTACAGAGTATTGACGTAACCAATCCACCAGATTCATCGAATCATCTTCAAAGTATTTGGCATTATCATTCGGCAAATAAGTCTGAGTAGTTGTTACTCCCCATTTATACTCACCCGTAAATTTCGTGTTTTCGCCGGCTAGAATATCTAATAAAGCAGTGATTGCCAATGAATCCTTAGCTAATAATGCCACTTTATCTCCTTTATTAATAGTGAAGGAAAGATTCGTAAACAAAGGAACTCCATCTTCCGTGGTAGCCGATAAATTTTCCACACTCAATAATTGATCCCCAGCTTCTCTTTCCGGTTTGAAATTTATGAAAGGATACTTACGAGAGGACGGCTTAATATCATCCACTTGCAATTTATCCAACATTTTCTGACGAGAGGTAGCTTGTTTAGACTTCGCCACGTTCGCAGAGAATCGACGAATAAACTCTTCTAATTCCTTTCGTTTCTCGTCGGTCTTTTTGTTTTGATCCGTGCGTTGACGCGCAGCTAATTGAGATGACTCATACCAGAAGGTATAAGTACCTCCGTATAATTGAATTTTGCCAAAATCTAAGTCAGCAATGTGTGTACATACATTATCTAAGAAGTGACGATCGTGAGAAACCACAATCACCGTGTTTTTGAAGTTCATCAAATAACCTTCTAACCATAAAATGGAATCAATATCCAAGTTATTGGTAGGTTCATCCAATAATAAAATATCAGGATTACCAAATAAAGCTTGTGCTAATAACACTTTCACTTTATCAGAACCATTTAAATCCTTCAATAAAGTATAATGTAGATCAGCTGAAATACCTAAACCACCCAATAAAGAACCTGCTTCCGATTCTGCTTCCCAACCATTTAATTCAGCAAATTCAGCTTCTAAATCCGCTGCTTTATTTCCATCCTCCTCGGTGAAGTCTTCTTTTAAATAAATAGCGTCCTTTTCTAACATAATGTCATAAAGACGCTTATTCCCCATAATCACCGTTTGCAATACCTCAACTTCCTCATATTCGAAGTGATTTTGCTTCAAAATCGACATACGCTCACCTGGGTTCATCGAAACAGAACCCGTTTGAGATTCAATTTCGCCCGATAATATTTTCAAAAAGGTCGATTTACCTGCACCATTAGCGCCAATTAAACCATAACAGTTACCTTCCGTAAATTTGATGTTAACTTCTTCAAAAAGGACTCTTTTCCCAAAACGAAGGGACACATTAGATACTTGCAACATAGGAGTTGGATTAAATAGGGTGCAAAATTACTAATTTTGGCATCGATTATCATATTTTTTTTGCAATTTCGAAACGAATTAGAGACTATGGAACCCACAAATTCGGCCGAAACTTTGCATCTGCGCCTAAACGCTGAGAATTTCCGGGAGCAATTATTAGCTCACCCGAAAAAGGATATCCGAATTAAAACAGTTCAGATTGAAATCTCTAATGAATATTTCCTTTTAATTCCCAATAGTTTTGATTCACCTACATACCGTTTAGGCTTTCTCGAAAAAGCCTTGGGAGAAAATGCGTTGGTAGGCAAAGAGATTCAACAACAAGTTATTCCCTTAGAAGACGCTATATTAGTTTTTCTGGTATCGAGTGATTGGAAAGATCATATTTCAGCTCATTTTTCCTACGCAAAAATTAGCTACACTCACACGTTAGCCTCGTGCTTACAACGAAACGATCAACAATTAACGCTTTTTATAGAAGGGAAATTAGCTTTTGCTTGCCTTTACCAAGGAAACAAATTGCAATTAGCGAATGTATATCCTTTCGAATCAGCCATTGAATTAGCCTTTTATTTGCAATCTATAAGAGATGCATTTTCTTTAAATTGGACCTTATACCCACCCTTGTTGGTATCTGGATCAGAGGAAATTGCTGACGCATCACTCTATCAAATACCTTATGTCCAATCCTAAAAAAGCATTTTTTCCTGGTTCTTTTGATCCTTTTACGAAAGGACACGAAGATATCGTACTTAGAGCTTTGGCCTTATTTGATGAAGTGATTATAGGTATAGGCCAAAACTCCTCCAAGTCACGCTATTTTCCATTAGAGAAGATGGAAGATTATATTCGCAAGACATTTGAAGGAAAGCCAGTTTCAGTAGTGACTTATCAAAACCTAACAGCGAATGTGGCCCACGAATATGGTGCCAAATTTATCATCAGAGGATTACGGAATACAACTGATTTCGAGTATGAAAACTCGATATCGCAAGTGAATAGACACATTCACAACGAGTTAGAGACGGTATTCTTAATCACTTCGCCTCATTTAGCACCTATCAGTTCCACGATTATCCGCGATTTGCATCGCTACGGAAGTCCTGTAGACCAATACTTGCCTTATACCTTAGATTAATTTCTTGAATTTTTCGATGACGTAACGAATCGAGGAGTAGGTATTGGTTAACGCCTGTATTTGCTTCTTCTCGTTCAACCATTCCACTTTCTCTATACCTTCTTCCGTTTGCGGGATAAGTTTTCCAGTAAAATTAGTTTTCATCGCATACCAGCGTGTCTTTTTCAACACTAACTTGTTCTTGTGCGTGTAGGTATGGTAAGTCGTACAGATCTTATCACCTAGTTCTGCCTTCACATTACATTCTTCTTCTACTTCTCTAACTGCCGCTGTTTCAAATTTCTCGTTCTTTTCTAATTTTCCTTTAGGCAAATCCCATTTGCCTAAACGATACATCCATAAAACGTCTTGATCCTGATTAACTACCACTCCACCAGCCGCTTCCACTAGCTGATATAGCTTAACAATCTTCTGCTTAAATAGCTTGCGGTCTTCCACTATAAGGTAAAGCGCGTGAAAATGAATACCCGATTTAGCATGCAAATTCATCAGAATCTTCTCTACTTGCTCTGTGCTTGCATTGATGATGCAGGTATGACCGCTGAAGTTCTCCACCTTCAAAGGGGATAAACGTGCGTCTAGGACTAGATCAAAATCCTCTTTAGATGGCATTTCTCCCAGCTCCTTCTTCTTCACAATTCTGATCGGTCGATCATCAATAAAAATTACCATCTTTTCAATTTTGTGTGGCAAAATTAGAATTAAATAGTGAAAGATAGACTGAATAAATTATTTTTGTAAATATAAATTCAGAAACAACCCTCATGCAAAATTTGACGATTCCTCAAGAAGTAGCCCAACACCTATTAAAGATTCAAGCGATTCAATTACGTCCGGATCAACCTTTCACTTGGGCATCTGGCTGGAATTCTCCCATTTATTGCGATAACCGCGTTTCCTTATCTTTTCCTGAGGTACGTACTTATATCAAAAATTGCTTATCCGCAGCTGTAAAAGCCTACTTCCCGCAAGCAGACATCATTGCTGGGGTGGCAACCGCTGGAATTGCGCAAGGTGCATTAGTAGCTGATTTTTTAGACTTACCCTTTTGTTACGTTCGTCCTGAGCCTAAAAAACATGGAATGGGAAATCAAATCGAAGGTAAAGTGGAAAAAGGCCAAAAAGTCGTTTTAATCGAAGACCTTATCTCCACAGGTGGAAGTTCATTAAAGGCAGCCGATGCTCTGAAAGAAGCTGGTGTTGAAGTATTAGGTATGGTTGCCATCTTCACCTATGGATTCGAAATTGCTTCAGATAATTTCAAAAACGCAAATATTCCCTTGTATACATTAAGCGACTATAATGCGCTAATCGAAGAGGCCGTAAAATTAGATTACGTAACGGAGACGCAATTATTAACCTTACAAGACTGGAGAATTTCACCAAGCACTTGGCGAAAATAATTAAGCAAGCATATAGCCATCGCCGTCTGTCGATTGTATCATCCCTTTTAATTCTAAATTCAACAGAATAAGTGCTAGTTCGTCTTGTTGAATTTCGGAGCGTTGCAATAGTTCATTGGAAGATAATTGTCCTTCCCGGTGTAACAAGGAAATGATGCTGGATTCATTCAACGTGAAAAGCTTTTGACTAAGTTCAGGGTGTAATGCCAAACGATCTTTTGCTTGCTCCCAATTCAATTCCTGCATAAAATCATCCCAAGAGGTATAAATCGTGGCTTTATTGTTGCGAATCAAAAGATTACAACCTTTCGAAAATGGCCGATTTAAACTGCCAGGCACAGCGAAAACGGTTCGATGGTAATTAAGCGCATAATCAGCAGTTATGAGTGCCCCTCCTTTTTCTGCCGCTTCCACAATCACGGTTGCATCTGAAAGACCTGCAATAATGCGATTTCTAACCGGAAAATGATAGGATGCTGGGGGTATGTGTGGGGCGTATTCTGAAAGTAAAGCACCGGTAGATAAAATTTGATCTACATACATGGCATTTTCATGCGGGTAAATATGACGAAAACCACCGGCTAATACGGCAATGGTAGGAACATCAAATTTTAGGCAAGCTTTGTGCAGTGCGATGTCGATTCCTCTAGCAAAACCGCTCACCAGAATAACTTCATCTTTGATGGCAGACTGAACTAGTTCTTCTGTTACCTTTTTGCCAACATCACTCGCGTGACGCGTCCCTACCACTGCCACGATACGGTGCGCATTCAAATCTGCCTTCCCTTTTTTAAAGAGAATTAAAGGGGCATCATAGACATCTTTTATTCGCTGTGGATATTCCGGATCTTCGAAATAAAGAATTTGAATTTGATCTTCTGCGCAAATAAGCACCGTCTTCTCTGCTTCGCGTAAGACTTCAGCTGCAAATGGCTGATAAGAAGCTAATCGGAAAATATCTGGTAAATGAGGATATAAGGAAGCGAGCTTTTTGCCTTTTACGGGCCCAACCTCAGGAAGATAGGTTAAGGCGATTTGATACACGGATAAGGGGTAAATGGTTTTCATCGGAGTAATTTTCCGAAACCTACGCCTATTCCATTTCTAAATCAGCCTTCATCCCTTGTAAAAAATCGCGAATATCAGTTAGTTGATTAATGATGCTTTGGTGTGGATTTTTTTCCTTGCCTTTGAAATTCAAGGCTTGCTTTGCACCTTCAATAGTCAAGCCCCTTTCGTCGATCAGACTTACCAATACCTTGATTTTTTCAATGTCTGCAGGGGTGTATTTGCGAATACCAGAACCAGCACGCTTAGGCGATAAATGAGGGAATTGAGTCTCCCAATAGCGAATCTTAGAGGTGTTCACCTTGAAAATGGCCGCTACCTCCGAAATTGAATAATATTGCTTGCTTAATTCCATCAATAATTTTAAACCCAAAATGGGCTTCTTCAAAAAATAGACTTAATTTTGT
>JAURHT010000202.1 GCA_030833145.1 Aquirufa sp. | reverse complement strand
TCGTGGTAGAAATCAATGTATTGCTTGTAATCCATTGCTTGAAGTACAAAGTGCGATGGATCGTATAATAAATTGGCACGCTTGTGTCCTTTTACCTCGTCCAAAAACATTTCGAATGTCACGCCATCGTGCAAATCTTCACCTGGGTGAATCTCGTAGCATAAATCAACGCCACATTCATCGAAGGTATTTAAGATGGGTAACCAACGGCGACCTAATTCTTTAAAACCTTGCTCTACTAAACCAGCTGGACGTTGTGGCCAAGGATAAACCGTGTGCCACATTAAGGCGCCAGAGAAAGTAGCGTGTGCGTTTAAACCTAAGTTTTGAGACGCCTTCGCTGCGTATTTTAATTGTTGGATCGCCCATTCGGTGCGTGCTTTTGGATTTCCTTTCACAGAATCCGGAGCGAATGCATCGAAACCAAGATCATAAGCTGGGTTAACTGCCACTAATTGACCTTGAAGGTGGGTGGATAATTCGGTGATTTGTAAGCCTTTGGCAGCTAACATCCCTACGATTTCATCGCAATAAGTCTTCGACTCTGCTGCTTTTTGTAAATCAATGCAACGGGAATCCCAAGACGGAATCTGTACCCCTTTGTAACCTAAAGAGGCTACCCACGTTGTGATACTGTCTAAGGAATTAAATGGGGCTTCATCGCCCATAAATTGTGCCAAAAATATCGCTGGCCCTTGAATCGTTTTCATATTTTCTGAGGTTTAGATTTTAACCCATTTTTGAGAACGCGTCGAATCTAAGATGCGCTCGCAAATTAATAACTCGCGGTATCCGTCAGCAAAAGTAGGGTATTTCGGATTCTCCGGTTGTTTTCCAGCTTCTACAGCGGCGTATACTTCCTTGAATAATTGCTTTGATGTATCTGAGAAGCCCTCGTTATGTCCTCCAGGGAAGGTCATTAAGGCAGTTGCTTCTGGGTAGGCCAAAGAAGGATCGCGCATCAATACTTGATTCGCTTGATCTCTATTACCAATCCACATTTCGTTAGGGGACTCTGAGTTAAACGCAAAAGTCTTGTTCGAACCAGAAATCTCTAATTTCAATTGGTTCTTGCGACCCGCTGAAACTTGAGAAACAGTTACACAACCGCGGTTTCCATTATCAAAACGCAATAAAACGTTCGCATGGTCTTCCGTATTAATGTGTACATCCGCATAGTCTTCCGGCTGCAACATTTTGCCAGAATAAGTCTCTACCGGCTTCAAAGGCTTCTTACGAACTTTGTGAACCGTGTTGAAATCAGCCATTACTTCGACTGTTTTCAAACCTGTAATGTATTCGATGACGTCTAAAAGGTGAGAACCGATATCGGCGATAGCGCGGGAATCACCTGATTTGTCCGGCTCCAGACGCCAGTTATAGTCCGTATTGTAGAATAACCAATCTTGTAAATAGCTACCGATGATGGAATAGATTTCACCCAAATCACCTTTTTCGCGCATCGTCTTCATTTGACGCACTAAAGGATAGTAGCGAAGGTTGAAGTGAACCGCATTCACTAAGCCCGTTTTAGCCGCTAATTCGACTAATTCTTCTGCTTCGTGTAAGTCTTTTGCCAAAGGTTTCTCACATACCACGTGTTTTCCAGCTAATAAAGCTGCTTTCGACTGCGAATAGTGTAAGAAGTTAGGTGTACAAATGTGTACACACTGGATATCTTCTTGCTTCAAAAGCTCTTCAAACGTATACCAACGGCCGATGCCTAATTGCTTTGCTTTCGCTTCGGCTAATTCGATGGTCACTTCGCAAAGCGCAGCGACATCAATGTTAGGTAAACGGCGTAATGCCTCGATATGTGCGGGTCCGATAAAACCGGTTCCTACGATTCCAACTTTGATTTTAGTCATGGTTATATTATAGTTCAAATTTTGTCCACTTATTTGTATTGTCTTGGGATGATCTCACCACATTTTCGATGAAAGCCATTCCCATAATACCTTCGTCGATTCCTGGGAAATCGTACAAAGGATCCTGCGCTTTTCCTTCCCATCTTGCTCTAAGTGCAAAAGCAAAATTACGGTAGATGTTCGCAAAAGTCTCTACATAGCCTTCTGGGTGACCAGCTGGCTGACGTGTATGCGCATTAGCGGCAGGAGATAGCTGGCCTACGGCCGTACGAATAATCCGCGCTCCTTCGTCGCGCGTCCTAAACACCATCGTATTTGGCTCCATTTGGTGCCACGTAATCCCCGCCTTGCTTCCATAGATGCGGAAGTTGAAGTCGTTCTCTTCGCCGTTGCAGATTTGCGAGCAATGTAAAATACCTTTGGCCCCATTATCATAATGGATTAAGATATTGCCATCGTCATCCAGCATTCTGCCCTCCACGAAGATCGTCAGATCCGCGCAAAGCTCTTTAATATGTAATCCTGTGATGTATTCGATCAAATTCTCGCAGTGCGTTCCAATATCACCAATGGCACCTGCCGCACCACAACGCGCTGGATCTGTTCTCCAAGCGGCTTGCTTTTGGCCTGTAGCCTCTACTAAGTCGATTAACCAACCCTGTGGGTATTCTACGATAATCTTACGAATTTCACCTAGTTGACCTGAGTCCACTAAATGCTTCGCCTCTTTGACCATCGGATAGGCTGTATAATTATGGGTCAAAGCAAAAATCAAGCCTGATTTCTCAATGATTTTCTTCAATTCTTTCGCTTCCGCCAGATTCAAAGTTGCTGGCTTATCGCAAACGACATGGAATCCATTTTCGAGCGCCATTTTAGCCGCAGGAAAGTGTACGTGATTAGGCGTTACGATGGAAACGAAGTCCATACGTTCACCTTCGGGTAATTCCTTTTCCTTTAAAATCATCTCCTCATACGAACCGTAAACGCGGTTTTCTGGAAGATAAAGGGCTTCTCCGGTAGCTTTTGATTTTTCTGCGCTAGAACTAAATGCGCCGCAAACTAATTCGATTTCTCCGTCTAATTGGGAACCGCGACGGTGAACTGCACCGATGAAAGCCTCTTGACTCCCACCAATCATTCCCATTCTGATTTTCCTACTTTGGCGTGATTTTGCCTGTGTAGCAGAACCTCCTTGAATCATAATTTTTATAGATTTAGATATGTTACAAAAATAGAGCAAAATTTGGTTTTCTAGCCTCTAAATCCCTCTTTTTTTGACATAATTGTAAAAATAAATGCTCCGAGATAGCATTATCCCAAAAACTTTTTGTTTTTTTGTTACGATTTTTCCAATGAAGAATTTAATTTTTTAAAGAATAACCAATCTAAACTTATTAACTAAACCTCAAACAATT
>JAURHT010000141.1 GCA_030833145.1 Aquirufa sp. | reverse complement strand
TAATTCACCCATCATAATGACGTCAAATACCAATGAATTTTTCGAATGGTCATGGTTATCATAATTTTGGTAACCATATTTATGTCCTGACCAGTTTACGATAGCTCCGTGTACAGGTCCCATTAAAAAGTGAACTGGTAACAAGAAGAAAAAGGCCCAGTGCATGTCGAAGTAAACGTATCCTACGATATATAAAGAGGCATAAGCCACTCCCCAGCCTAAACGGGAAATCCAAGAATCACCAATTTTTTCGATTGTCTTAGAAACAGGGTAATCGTGTTCGAAGCGCTCTTCTACTTTTTGGTCTCTGTTTAAAACTGCATTATAGATGTTTTTTGTCTTCCACATCATGGTAAATACGTTGCTCGAGAACATCGGAGAGTGTGGATCTTTTTTTGTATCAGAGAAGGCGTGGTGCATTCTGTGTAAAATCGCATAAGCACGAGGGCTTAAAAAGGAAGAACCCTGCGATAAGTAAGTCAAGAAATAGAAGAATTTTTCCCAAAACTTGCTCATCAAAAACATCTTGTGAGCGGAGTAACGGTGAAGGAAAAACGTTTGGCTAAACAAAGAAACATACCAATGTATGAAGAAAGCCGGTAGTACTAATTGCATAATAGAATTGAGATTATAATGATTTAACAAAGTTACGAAGCAAATGTTTCTCTTTTAACCTGCATTCGCGTTTTATAACTGATTTTAGTCAGAATTTAAGATGTGTAAACCGTGACAAACCGCTATTCCAGCTGTTTCTGTACGTAAAATGGACTTTCCTAGACTGAATGGTTTCCATTTATTATTTACTAATAATTCAGATTCTTCCGGTGTAAAGTCCCCTTCTGGACCTACAAGTACGTGATATTCCTGACTTTTCGCGGCTGTTTTAGCTAGCGAAGACACAGGAGGATTCGAAATAAAAGCGAATAGTTTTTCGTCTCCCTCCTTCGCTGCAACTTCTTTTAACGTATGCAAACCCGTTATTTCAGGTAAGTATAAATTCTTAGATTGTTTCAAAGCAGAGATAGCCGTTTTCTCCAAACGCTGCAGTTTTATCTCCTTTCTTTCGGAATTCTTAGAAACAAAGAAATGTATCCCATGAATGCCAAATTCCCCGCATTTCTCCACCATCCACTCCATTCGCTCCATTTGCTTTGTGGGCGCGACATAAAGATGAATTTTATAAGAAGGCGACGGTTCAGATTCGACTATTTCTAAGGTACCAAAAACTACTTTTTTCCCCTCTATTGCTGTAATGATCGAGGAGAATTTAGATCCATGACCATCTAACAAGTGAATGGTCTCTCCTACTCTTAAACGCAATACCCGTATAGCATGAAAGGATTCCTCTTCAGATAAATAAGAGGAATCCTTTGCATTAGGAGCGTAAAATACGGCTATACTCATGTGTTATTCGTCTTCATCCTCGTCCTCATCATCTGAGTTAAAGGTATAAAGTGATGGGTCAAGACTCAGCGTGTTGCCGTTAAAGTCCTGAACGAATTGGGATAACATTTCATCATCTAAGGCTGGAACATACAAAGCTGCTTCTATGCTCACGCCATATTCGAATTCTGGATCGATTTCGATGTATTCTGCTACCTTAATTTCTTCGTTTTCCTCTAGGTCTTCAATTACCTCCAGGATAAGCATTTCTACCTCTTCGTCTAATTCCTCGTTTGGCTCGTAATTTTCATCGCGGTTCTCTAAAGGAACATACAAGGGATATTGCTGAATGATTTCTCTTTCAGCTGCTTCGTATAATAAGCTGGAGTAATGCAATTGCAGGGTACAAACAATCGCATCATAAATGACTTCTTGTTTCTCGTATTGACCCACAAATTGGATGTGAACCATTTCTCGCTCGTTTCCAGAAGGCAGGTCTTCGTCTAAAATGTAGACAAAAGAACGTTTCTCTGCTTCACATTGCTTTTTTAAGGCTGCAATCTCTGCTGGGTCAAAGCCCGGGTTTGTGTTAGTTGACATCTGGGTTTATTTGGTTAACAATAGTTCACGGTATTTTGGTAATGGCCACTCATCATCGTCGATGATTAATTCTAATTTATCGACGCTGTAGCGAATCTCTTCGAAATAGCCTTTCACCTTTGTGCTGTACAATACAGCTCTTTCCTCTAAATCTTCAATGTTATTCGCTTCTTTACGCGCATCCGTCATTTCATTTTGTAAACGAACGATGGAGGACGTGTATTCGGAGATTTTTTTGATCATTTCGATCGTAGGCGCATAGTATTGAGGATCGATGCCGATTTCTTTTTGGCCCTTTACATTCTCTACTAATTGCGTTTGATACTTCAATGAAGTCGAAACAATATGGTTAATGGCCATATCACCGATCACGCGAGATTCAATTTGAATTTTCTTTACGTAGTTTTCTAATTCGATTTCATGACGTGCGTGCATCTCTTCCTTCGAATAGATACCATGTTTCGTGAATAATTCAATGGATTCTGGACGAGCGTAAACCGCTAAAGCCTCAGGCGTAGTCTTTAAATTAGACAAACCACGACGTGCTGCCTCTTCTACCCATTCGTCTGAATATCCATTACCCTCGAAACGGATATTTTTAGATTCTTTTACGTAGCGCTTTAAGACCTCCATAATGGCTAATTCTTTCTTTACGCCTTTCTCCAAAATCTCTTCCACCTCTTTGCGGAATTTGATTAATTGGTCAGCTACAATGGTATTTAATACCGTCATTGGGGCCGCCGAGTTAGCAGAAGATCCTACCGCACGGAATTCGAATTTATTACCTGTAAAGGCAAATGGAGATGTTCTGTTGCGATCTGTATTATCTAGGATTAACGATGGAATCTTATTGATACCTAATTTAAGGTATACGTTGTCCCCCTTTTCTAATTGAATTTCGTCCAAGCCATCCATGTTTTCCATGTCGTCCAAAACTTGGCTCATCGTACTCCCTAAGAAAGCAGAAACGATGGCTGGAGGCGCTTCATTGGCACCTAAACGGTGTTCATTTCCTGCTGAAGCGATAGACGCACGTAATAAATCAGCGCGATCATGTACCGCTTTCAACGTATTAACGAAGAATGTTAAGAAGCGTAAGTTCTCTTTAGGCTTCGATGACGGTGCTAATAAATTAATACCTGTATCTGTTGCTAATGCCCAGTTGTTATGTTTTCCTGATCCATTAATACCTGCAAAAGGTTTTTCGTGGAAAAGGACTTTGAATTTGTGTTTAGAGGCCACTTTGGACATTAAATCCATCAATAAGGCATTGTGGTCACAAGCTAAGTTCGCTTCTTCAAATGTAGGCGCCACCTCAAACTGAGCTGGAGCTACCTCATTATGACGCGTTCTCACTGGCATACCTAATTTAAGTGCCTCAATTTCGAAGTCTACCATGAAGGCATTCACACGGTTTGGAATAGATCCGAAATAATGGTCTTCTAATTGCTGTCCTTTCGCTGGAGCATGGCCGAAAACCGTACGTCCTGCCATCACAAGATCAGGACGTGCATTAAATAAGGCTTCGTCTACCACGAAATACTCTTGTTCCGCTCCTAAAGTCGGAATGACTTTGCTCACATCGCGATTAAAGAACTCTTTAATCACAGCAGTGGCCGCTTTATCTACTAATTCAATCGATTTTAATAAGGGAGTTTTATAGTCCAAAGCCTCTCCTGTGTACGATACGAAAACGGATGGAATACATAAAGTTGCTGTTCCTGCCGCATTTTCCATAATGAATGCGGGTGAAGATGGATCCCAACCCGTATATCCACGTGCTTCAAAAGTGGAACGAATACCTCCATTAGGAAACGAAGATGCATCGGGTTCTTGTTGCACTAAGGCTGAACCTTTAAACTTTTCTACTGCTTTCCCATTGCTTAAATCAATATCAAAGAAAGAGTCGTGTTTCTCTGCTGTTGTACCTGTTAAAGGTTGAAACCAGTGCGTATAGTGAGTTGCTCCTTTCGAAATGGCCCAAGATTTCATCGCTGCTGCTACTTCATCCGCTGCATCGCGATCGATCTTAGACCCCGTTTGGATGGCTGTATTTATCTTTAAATAAGCTTCTGGTGATAATAGGGAACGCATTACCTCATCGCTGAAGGTCATGCTTCCATAATAATCCGAAACTTTTTCTGTAGGAAGCTTTACGGGAGTTCCTGTGCGGGATTGAGCTAACTCAAGAGCCTTAAATCGAGTGATTGCCATATGAAGTTTTTATTTCTAGGTAAAAATAGCGAATAGATGCGGTATAAAAAATGTCAAAAAATGAAAATCAGGATTGAATTTTCTGTTTTTAATTTGGATTTTTTGAATTTTTGCAAAATCCTCGATCGTTTTTGCAGTATTTTTTGGCCCAAACTATTGTTTTTCCTAAAAAGAGGTATATTTTTGCTATACGAATTCCTAAAAAAGTATTTTTGTTTCAAAATCAAGTTTAAAAATCATGGCTAAATCAAAATTAGAGTACATTTGGTTGGATGGCTACAAGCCAACACAAAGTTTACGTTCTAAGACTAAAATTGAGAACAATTTTAGCGGCAAATTAGAAGACCTAGATATGTGGTCTTTCGATGGTTCTTCTACTCAACAAGCGGAAGGCGGTTCTTCTGACTGTTTATTGAAGCCAGTGTATGTTTGCCCAGATCCAGCACGCCGTGATGGTTATTTAGTAATGTGTGAAGTATTAAACGCTGACGGAACTCCGCATGAGTCGAATGGTCGTGCTACGATTGATGACGATGATAATGATTTCTGGTTCGGTTTTGAACAAGAGTATTTCCTTTGGGATCCAGAAACAAACAAGCCTTTAGGTTTTCCAGCAAATGGATACCCAGAGCCACAAGGACCTTACTACTGTTCAGTAGGTGCAAAAAATGCATACGGTCGTGAAATTATTGAAGAGCATATGGACTT
>JAURHT010000227.1 GCA_030833145.1 Aquirufa sp. | reverse complement strand
GCTTCGTTCCAGTAGACATCCATTTCTGCCAAAGTCATCTCAGAAAGCGCCTTGCCATTCTCTGCTGCGCGCTTTTCGAGGTGTTGGAATCGTTTAATGAATTTCTTGTTCGTCCTTTCGACGGCTGTTTCTGGATTGATATCGATGAACCGGGCAAAGTTCACGAGACTGAAGATTAAATCGCCTAGTTCCCCTTCTGCCTCCGCTTTACCCGCTTCGTCGAGGTCTTTTCCCACAAAAGTATCTTTGAATTCGCTCAGTTCTTCTTCCACTTTCTCCCAGACCTGTTCTTTTTCCTCCCAGTCAAAACCCGCACCGCGTGCCTTTTCCTGAATCCGCATCGCCTTCACAAGTGCCGGCAAAGACCCCGGAACACCACCTAAAACGGACTTGTTCCCTTCTTTTAACTTGAGTGCTTCCCAATTCTGTTTTACCTGCTCCTCTGTCTCAGCCACGACATCTCCGTAAATATGCGGATGGCGGCTGATGAGCTTTTCGCACACGCCGTGTAACACGTCGCTGACATCGAAGGCCCCTTTTTCTGAGCCTATTTTGCTGTAAAAAACGAGGTGTAAGAAGATGTCCCCCAGTTCCTTCCGGATTTCAGGCAGGTCATTTTCCATGATCGCATCGGAAAGTTCGTAAGTCTCCTCGATGGTTAAATGGCGCAAAGATTCGAGCGTCTGTTTCTTATCCCAGGGGCATTTCTCTCGCAAGTCATCCATAATGACGAGCAATCGGTCGAACGCTTCCGCGGCTTTCGGGTATTTCATGATTAGGGGTTAAGCGCGTAAACTCGAACGTAGTCGATTTGGAATTTATTAGGGAAAATAGAGTCATCTACCCCTTTTTGTCCACCCCAATTTCCACCTATCGCTAAGTTCATTAGAATGTGTTGTTTCTTGTCAAAAGGCCATTGTTCCCAGCTGCCTTTTGGATTTTGGAACTCAAAATATTGTTTACCGTCGATAAACGCTCGAATGTAATCCGGTGTCTAGTCAATGCGGAACACATGAAATTCCGTATCCCACTTATCCAAAAGCGTCGTTGCTGTCTTTTGCGTTCCTATCACGTGATTAAAAGCCTTTGTGTGTATACTTGCATGCATTACTCCTGGATCATATCCTACGTGTTCTAAGATATCAATCTCGCCGTTATCAGGCCAAAACTGTGAACCATAATCCGATTGACTCGCTAGCATCCAGATCGCCGGCCAGTTTCCACGTCCGGCAGGGATTTTTGCTTTAGCCTCCACCCGACCATATAAGAAATCATTTTTACCCTTTGTGACTAAACGTGCGGACGTGTAATTACTACTGCCTAGTTTCTCCTTAATCGCTTCGATTGTTAAAATACCATTTTCGATATGGGCATTTTTGATATTCGCCTTTGTATAATTCTGCAACTCATTATTTCCCCAGCCACTATTTCCTACGTCATATCCCCATTTCGTATCATCTGGTAGACCATCTTTGTCAAACTCATCCGCCCAAAACGGTTTTTCGGCAAATGTATATTCCTTCCGCGGAGGTACTACATAGTCATTCATATTAATAGCAGGAGCTACCGGTTCCTCTGATTTACAAGCGAAGGAGCTTAGGCTGAAAAAAAGGAGTGCAAGTCTAATCATTGATCGGTTTGATTTTTGTCAAAAATAATATTTCCCCCCGACTAATCCTCTCCATTATTCGTATATTTCGGGATGGATTTTAAACTGACTTCTTCTTACAAACCTACTGGTGATCAGCCGGAGGCGATTCTGCAATTAGTCGAGGGAGTAAAGAAGGAAGAACAGGCACAAACGCTGCTAGGTGTGACGGGTTCTGGAAAGACCTTTACGATCGCGAATGTGATCCAGCAAGTGAATCGGCCTACGCTGATTTTGAGTCATAACAAGACCCTCGCCGCTCAATTATATGGAGAATTCAAGCACTTTTTCCCAGAGAATGCGGTCGAGTATTTCATCTCCTATTACGATTATTACCAGCCTGAGGCCTTCATTGCCTCGACGGGGACGTATATCGAAAAGGATTTGTCGATTAACCAAGAAATTGAAAAATTACGATTAGCCACAACATCGTCCTTGATGTCAGGTCGGCGCGACATCATCGTCATCGCCTCCGTTTCCTGCATTTATGGTATGGGGAATCCCGAAGAATATCGGAATTCTATTTTACGCATCGGGGTGGGGGAAATCGTGTCACGGAACCAATTTTTGTTTCGCCTCGTCGAAATTCTCTATGCCCGCACCGAGGGTGAATTTTTACGTGGTACTTTCCGAGTAAAAGGGGATACAGTGGATATCTTTTTGGCCTATGCGGATTTTGGCTATCGGATCATCTTTTTCGGGGATGAAATCGAGGAGATTCATCGGATCGACCCATGGACTGGCAAAAAAATCTCTGCGGAAAAAATGATTGCGATTTTTCCAGCGAATCTTTTCGTGACAGGCCGCGAAACCTTGAACAATGCGATCTCGGATATTCAGGCGGATTTGGTGAAACAAATCTCCTATTTCGGCGGGGATGGTCGTCTGGCAGAAGCGGAACGGATCAAACAACGCACGGAATTCGATTTAGAAATGATGCGCGAACTGGGCTATTGTTCTGGCATCGAAAACTATTCCCGCTATTTCGACCAGCGTAAACCGGGCCAACGCCCCTTTTGCCTCCTCGACTTTTTTCCCGAGGACTTTCTTATGGTCGTGGACGAAAGCCACGCCACCATGCCCCAAATACGTGCCATGTGGGGCGGCGATCGTTCCCGAAAAGAATCCTTGGTCGAATATGGTTTCCGTTTGCCCTCGGCCTTGGATAATCGCCCATTGACCTTTCAAGAATTCGAAGATCTCATCGGCCAAACGATTTTCG
>JAURHT010000199.1 GCA_030833145.1 Aquirufa sp. | reverse complement strand
TCTAAGACGGTGACCTACGTGGGTATCGGGACGGTGGCGTTGGGAACGGCGATTATCCTGGTGGCGTTTGCGATTCTTTTTGGCTTTAAGACAACTATTCAGGACAAACTGACGAGCTTTTCTGGGGATGCACGCATTTCTCAGATATCGGGTAATCGTTCGTTGGCTGAAAGTCCACTGACTCGCAATAGAGCATGGGAGTCCAAGACAGCACAACGTCCAGAGATTGATCACATCCAAGCCCACGTGCAGAGACCGGGGATTTTAGTAGGGAAAGAAGGTTTAGCCGGAATTGTGGTGAAAGGGATTGGGAAAGATCTTCCGGCGAAGCAATTACAAAAAAACTTAAGCAGCGGTTCGAATAGCCTGAATAGTCCACAGGAAGTTATTTTGAGTGAGGCTTTGGCCAAACAATTAAAGGTCAAAACCAATGGTTCGCTGATTCTCTATTTCCTTAGCGCACCAGAGAGACCTCGTAAAGTAAAAATCGCCGGCATCTATGAAACCGGACTAGAAGAACTTGATAAAATATTCGTCCTTGCTGATCGCGACTGGGTCCAAAAAATGAACGGCTGGACGGCTGATTCGCTAGGTACTTATGAGGTCTTCTTCAAAAGCAAGGAGAACCTAGCAGCGAAAACGACTGCGCTGGCAAAAACAATGCCGCCCGAATGGCGTATTCAACCCGTGACCGAGATCTATCCTGCGCTATTTGACTGGATGACGATGCTCGACCGAAATATCGTCATCTTCATTAGCCTCCTCTTTGTAGTAGCCTGCTTTAATCTGATTGCTACGCTTTGGGTGCTTATTATGGAACGAGTTCCCATGGTAGGATTGTTAAAGTCCATGGGAGCCTCCGCGGCTCAGATCCGCCGTATTTTTTGGTGGAATGGCTTATTTATTTTAGTTCGAGGATTACTTATTGGAAACGGCCTCGCTTTCCTGTTTTGCTACTTGCAATCGAGCTACCACCTGATCCCATTAGATCCAGAAAGTTATTACATGAGTAGCGTGCCCATTGAATGGGATGCGGCCACTTGGGGAATCGTCAATGCGCTGACGATTGTGTTAGTGAGTTTTATGATGTCCATCCCTACCCTTTTGATCACTAAAATCCAGCCTTCCGAGGCACTGAATTTCAAAAATTGATGTTGAAAAAACTCCTATTCCTATTGTGTTTTGTTTACAGCACATCTGCACAAGACAGCCTCCGCTATTCGATTGACCTGAATCGACTCAAAAATGATCGATTGACCGTAGAAGTTCAATTGCCAGCTGGTGCAAAAGAATACTGCTTTCCTAAAATCGTTCCGGGCACTTATGCTATTTATGATTTTGGCCGCTATGTGAGTAACCTGCAAGCATTCGATGCTAGCGGCAAAGCAATTAAAGTGAAACAAAAAGACTTCAATTCATTTCACATCCTGGGAGCCTCTCGCCTGAGCTATGAGGTGGATGACACCTGGGATAGCCCGGAAATCGATGGAAAATATATTTTCGAGCCGGCGGGAACGAACTTTCAAGAGGACACGCTCTTTGCGCTGAATACCCACGCTTTATTAGGCTATGTGAAAGGTGGGGAGAAAATGCCTGTCTCGCTTCATTTAACCGTCCCTTTCGGAATGACAGCTTCCAGCTCATTAGTAGATAAAAACGGATTTTACACAGCAGATTCTTACCAAAGCCTAACGGACGCGCCCATCTTAGTCGCTCACCCAGATACGGCTTTGCTGAAAGTGGGTGATGCTGACATTCTAATTTCAGTCTTTTCTCCTAATCAAGTGATTCGCGCCGCCCAAATTGCGGAGAAAATCCTTCCGTTGTTGAAGTCGCAGCAAGCCTATTTAGGAGGCACATTCCCAGTGAAAAACTACGCTTTCCTAGTCGTGATGTCCACGAACCTGAAGAATGGTAGTTATGGGGCTTTGGAACATTCCAAATCCTCTTTTTACTACCTGCCGGAATACAATATCTCCACGATGGGCAGCACGATTCGCGATGTGAGTGCGCATGAATTTTTTCATATTCAGACACCACTTAACTTTCATTCGGAGGAGATTGGGAATTTTGACTTCCAAAAACCCAAAATGTCCCGCCACCTTTGGCTCTATGAAGGTCTCACGGAATATGCGGCGCACCATACACAATTGCAGGGCGGCCTGATTACACTCGACCAATTTATGGAGGAGATGACAGAAAAGGCGAACCGCGCAAATGATGACTATAATAACAAATTAGGCTTCACAAAACTGAGTTTAGGCGCTTTAGACATTTACAAAGAGGAATATGGGAATGTGTACCAAAAAGGGGCACTCATCGGCTTCTGCCTCGATTTACTATTGCGCAAGGAAACGAATGGCGCCTATGGAACCCAACAAATGATGCGTGATTTAGCCACTCAATACGGCCCTACAAAATCCTTCAAAGATGAAGAATTGTTTGACATCATAGAAAAGACGACAAAAGTGCCAGCCGTAAAAGAGTTCTTTACCCGTTATGTGAGTAAAGGCTGGAAATTACCCTTGGAAGAATTGGTATCAACGATCGGATTGGACTTCGGTCCCCTATTACCGGACAGAATGAACTTTTCGTATGGCTATCGAAAGAAAATTGAATTCAGGGAAAAAGAAAACCCAAGCCCATCTCAACTGAAGATGAGACAGGCTTGGTTGCATTTTTAAACCGTCTGCGCTTCTACCACTGCGATTGCGACCATATTCACGATCTCGCGAACAGAGGCGCCTAGTTGCAATACGTGCACCGGTTTACGCAAGCCTAATAAAATAGGTCCGATGTACTCGATATCTGCTGCTTCTTTCAACAAGTTATAGGCAATATTCGCCGAAGAAAGATTAGGGAAGATCAACGTATTCGCTGTGTCATTTCCTAAAGTGGCAAATGGATAGTTTTGTTGTCTTAGTTCTTTATCAAATGCTAAGTGCGCCTGCATCTCCCCTTCAATCACCCAAGTCGGATGTTTTTCTTGTAGGATATGCGTTGCTGCTCGCATCTTTAACGCGTCGTCTCCATCTGCTGAACCAAAGTTCGAGTAAGACAGCATCGCGATTTTTGGCTTTAAATTAAAGCGTTCAACCGCCTCCGAGGTCAATTCCGTTATTTCTACGATATCGGCTACCGAAGGCGAGAAGTTGATTGTGGTATCCGAGAAGAATAAGGGCCCTTGCTTACTTAATAACAAGTACATACCCGCCACCTTAGTTACACCCGGCTTTTTACCGATAATCTGCAAGGCGGGACGAATAGCGTCTGGGTAGTTTTTGGTCAAACCAGAAATAAC
>JAURHT010000127.1 GCA_030833145.1 Aquirufa sp. | reverse complement strand
TGCCTTTCGGGTTATTGGCAGGACCTTCACAAACGGTGAAGATTAAAACATCTGCGATATGTGAGATGTGCAAGGAGCGTATTGAGAAAAATTTGGCATTGACTAAAGGCGTTGAAAAATCTGATTTGAATCTAGAAGATCAATCAAATATCACGGTGGTTTACAATCCAGATAAAATTGATGTTGCGAAGATCAAGTTGGTCATTGCCGAAACGGGATATGATGCCGATGAAGTTAAGGCCTTAAAAAAGAGTTTCGATAAACTTCCGAATTGTTGTAAAAAGTAAAAAAAGCCCTCATGTGAATGAGGGCTTTTTTTATTTCTTCATACTTAAGGCGATGCGCTTTCGTGCTTCATCCACCTCGGTCACGGTAACCATGACTTTTTGAGCTACTTTAACGATTTCGTTGGGGTCTTTAACGAATTTGTCGGCCAACTGGCTTACGTGGACTAATCCGTCCTGATGCACACCTATGTCTACAAAAGCGCCAAAATTGGTAATGTTTGTCACAATGCCTGGCAATTTCATGCCAATGCGTAGATCCTTGATTTCATTCACACCTTCTGTAAATTCGAATGCCTCGAATTGTTCACGCGGATCACGGCCTGGTTTAGCTAATTCAGCTAAGATGTCTGTTAGGGTGGGCATACCTACCTCGGTAGTTACGTATTTCTGTAATTGAATCTGCTTGCGCAGAGATTCATTGGCTAATAAATCACTCACCTTGCAATTAAGGTCCTTGGCCATTTTTTCAACGATATCGTAGCTTTCTGGATGGACTGCACTGGCATCTAGCGGATTTTTGGCGTTTCGGATACGTAAAAATGCAGCTGCTTGTTCATAGGCTTTTTCGCCTAGTCGGGTCACTTTTTTCAAATCGGATCGTTTAATGAACGGCCCGTTTTTCGTTCGGTAGTCGATGATGTTTTGTGCCAATTGTGGTCCAAGTCCGGAAACGTAGGAAAGTATTTGTTTGGAGGCTGTATTCAGTTCAACGCCTACCGAGTTTACGCAAGAAATAACCGTATCGTCCAATGAAGCTTGTAATTTCTTTTGGTCTACATCATGCTGATATTGCCCTACGCCAATCGACTTGGGATCAATTTTAACTAATTCAGCTAATGGGTCCATTAATCTACGGCCGATGGATACGGCTCCACGAACCGTAATGTCTTTATCGGGGAATTCGTCCCTTGCCGCTTCAGAGGCAGAATAAATGGAGGCGCCACTTTCGTTGACCATGATGATCGTAATGCCATCCAGTTTTAAATTTCGGACAAAGGCTTCTGTTTCTCGACCTGCTGTTCCGTTACCAATGGCGATCGCTTGAACTTGATGTTTCTTTGCCCATGTGCTGATGGTATGAGCGGCTTCTTGTGCTTGGCCAGGACCTGTATGTGGATAAACGGCTGTATTGTCGAGTAAGGTTCCTTGTTCGTCTAAGCAGACCAATTTACAACCCGTTCTAAAGCCGGGGTCAAGTGCAAGAACACGTTTCTGTCCTAGCGGTGCTGCCAAAAGTAATTGGCGGATATTCTCTGCGAACACACGAATCGCTTCTTCATCGGCACGCTTTTTAGCTTCGGCGCGCATTTCGTTTTCCATGGCTGGCATAAGAAGGCGTTTATATCCATCTTGAATGGCCATCGTGACTTGTCGGGCGCATGCATTATTCCCTTTAATGAATCGACGGTCTAATTTGTCAAGTACATCTTGGTCGGGACCACTCAGGTTTAAGTTCAATATTCCCTCGTTTTCACCTCTAAATAGGGCTAATATACGGTGGGAGGGTGCTTGGGCCAATGATTCGGACCAGTCGAAATAATCTTTGTATTTAATTCCGGCTTCTTGTTTGCCTTTGGCGACGGTGGATTTGACGGTCGTTTTGCGTGAAAACAAATGACGAGCTTCCTCACGAGCCTCGGCTGTTTCCATCATTTCTTCAGCTAAAATATCACGTGCGCCGGCAAGGGCTTCCTCGGTATCATCTAAGAACTCGGCTGCCAAAACTTCGGGGTCTAGCATGCGTTGTTCAAATAGCTTATCTGCCAATGCCTGTAGACCTTTTTCCCTGGCTGCCATGGCGCGAGTTTTGCGTTTGGGTTTGTAGGGAAGGTATATGTCCTCGAGTTTGGCGAGGGTTTCTGCACTGCGCACGGCTTTTTCGAGTTCGGGGCTTAATTTCTCTAGCTCTTTAATTGATTTTAGGATGGCTTCTCTGCGTTTTTCCAGTTCGACTAATTGATCGCGTAGGTCGCGGATTTGGCCAACTTGTACTTCGTCTAGGCTTCCAGTTGCTTCTTTTCGATAGCGTGAAATAAAGGGAATTGTAGCTCCTTCGTCGAGTAGTTCGACGGTTTTGCGAACTTGGTTTTCGTTAATACCTAAGCTGGAGGCTATTTTGGAAATCATAATTATTAGATGTTAGAGGTAAGAAGTCCGGAGTCCGAAGTCCGGAGGGGTTTTTAGATTTGAAATCGTTTTGTCTAAGCCTTCGGACTTTTATTGCCTTCGGCCTTCGGACTCATTTTCTTCGGACTTATTTTCTTCGAACTTTTATTGCCTTCGGACTTCGGACTCATTTCCTTCGGACTTACTCGGAAAATCACTGTGAAAATACCCGGCGAACTTCCAGATTTCTTGAATTTCGGAGCCGAGGATCGGATAAGGATCGTAGGTCTTGTTAGTTGAATTCAGGATTAATACTTTGCGATCTGCTAAGTGATTAATGACTTGTTTTAATACGACGCCGTCTTCGCGCGTCACCACGATGCAGATGGTTCCATCTTTAATGGCGGTCCAATCTTCTACGTATTCAGCGAATACTAGGGAGCCAGGTTGCAAGGGCAACATGGATTCGCCTTTAATCGGAAATACGCGATATTTTTTGTCGCGAGGTAAGAAGGGTACTTGGAAGGTCGGTAGTTCTTGAATGAATTCTACGTCGTCATAAGAAGCCGTATATCCTGCCAAAGCTTTGACTGGTACCATCTCGATATTCTCCTCATTATTGGAATCTACTGTCGTGGCTAAAATACGTAGCTTGGGCTTGTTGGCCATCCCTGGTAGTCTTTTCGAGAGATCTTCTTTAAGTAATTCATCCACCTCTACCTTGAAAAACTCAGCTATTTCGATGAGATCGGCATATTTAGGTTCAGCTCTGCCGGATTCGTAAGAGCCCAATGTGGGCTTCTTGATGTTGATTAATTCAGCCAGTTTTTCTTGCGATGTTTTCTCTGACATCTTGCTGCGTAAAAAACGTAAATTCTGACTAAAAAAAGTGCTCATGCGATTTGCTTATCTAAGTAAAATGAATAAAATTCGTATCCAATATTTAATCGTATACTCATCGAAGTTACGAAAGGTATTCGAATTACCCAAATAGCTACCAATTTTATGCAAGATCGCGCCATTGTGCACATGGACCTAGACTCGTTCTTTGTCTCCGTCGAGCGACTCCGAGATCCCCGTCTCGTGGGGAAACCCGTGATCGTGGGAGGCTTGTCGGACCGTGGCGTGGTCGCAGCTTGCAGTTATGAGACACGTGCTTTTGGCGTTCGTTCGGCGATGCCGATGCGGATGGCCTTGAAGTTATGTCCGGATGCGCTGGTGTTGCGGGGAGATTTTGAGGCCTATGCACAGCATTCGGATTGGGTGACGCGTATGATTATGGAACGAGCACCCGTGGTGGAGAAGGCGTCGATTGATGAATTTTATTTGGATATGACGGGGATGGAGCGTTTTTTTGGTTCGTACCAATTTGCGACAGATTTACGTCAAAAGATTCACAAGGAAACTGGTTTGCAGATTTCCTTTGGCCTATCTGTTAATAAAACGGTTTCTAAAGTTGCCACCAATCACGTCAAACCGGCGGGCCAATTTCAGGTATTGCCGGGAGAGGAGAAATCATTTTTAGCACCCATGACGGTTGGGAAGATTCCGATGATCGGAGCCGTAACGGCCCAGACCCTCCGAAATATGGGTATCGTGCATGTGGGCACCCTCAGCCAAATGCCGCTGAAGGTCTTGGAACGGACTTTTGGTAAATCGGGTGTCATGTTGTGGGAGCGCGCCAATGGCATCGATTTGCGTCCTGTCGTGCCTTATTCTGAACAAAAATCTCTCTCGAAGGAGATTACTTTTGAGCAAGACACGACGGATGTGACTTTACTGCGGCGAATCTTGGGCTCGCTGACGGAGCAATTGGCCTACGACCTACGCAAGCTCGGTCAATGTACCTCGTGCATCACGGTCAAATTACGTTATTCGAATTTTGATACGCATACCCGACAAATCAGCATTCCGGCTTCTGCGAGTGATCATCGCTTGATTCCAGCGGTACATGAGTTGTTTGAGAAATTGTATGATCGGCGATTATTGATTCGTTTAATTGGGGTGCGCTTTTCCAAATTATTGCAAGGTCAGGAACAACTGAGTTTGTTTGATGATGGGGCGCGGCTGGTGCCTTTGTATGGCGCGATGGATAATCTCCGAAATCGCTACGGAGATTTTTCTGTGTTGCGGGCGAGTGGATTAATGGAGCGCGGAGAGCGTCGAAATGCCTTAGGACCTAAGTCGGAATAGCCCATGTACCTGAATTGTCACTCCTTTTATAGCCTCCGTTATGGAACGCTTTCGCCCGAGCAGCTGGTGGAAGCGGCGGTTGCGCGTGGAATTCAGGTATTGGCCTTAACCGATATTCACCGGACGTCGGGCATTTTTGATTTTGTACAGGCCTGTACGGAAGCGGGAATTAAGCCGGTCGTGGGAATGGAATTTACCAAAGGCTATGTGTGCCTGGCGCGGAATTCGAGTGGTTTGGCGCAGATTAATGCCTTTGCTTCCCAGATTTTATTGGCTGGGGACGATTGGCCGGAGCGCCCCCCGGAATGGGAGGATGTCTGGACGATTTTTCCGTTTAGTCGGCGTAGGAGCTTGCAAACCCTTGGCAAAAATGAACGCTGGGGTGTTCGCGGGACGGATTTGAAGGCCTTGTGGAATGTGAAGGATTTGAGTGGGATGGTGTGGTGCCAACCGGTCACTTTCTTAAACAAGCAGGGTTTTTCGATGCACCGTTTGCTGCGCGCGATTGACCAAAATGTCTTATTGAGTAAGCTTTCCCCGAAGGCCCAGGCGCAGGAGGATGAGCGGATGTATACGCCGGAGGAACTGCAGGAGGTCTGCCGGGATTATCCAGGATTGCTGGAAGCTTCGAAGCAGTTGCTGGCCGACTGCACGTTTAGCTTTGATTTTAAATTACCGAAGAACCGACGATTGTATGGGTCGAGTCGGGAGGATGATTTGGCTTTATTGACTAAACTGGCTTATGAGGGTTTACGTTATCGCTATCCACGTTCGGACCGGGAGGC
>JAURHT010000014.1 GCA_030833145.1 Aquirufa sp. | reverse complement strand
TCTTTAAACTAAATAAACACATGTTTTATGATAATGTAGGTTTCCGGTACCTAAGATGAAGGTTCGATTCCTTCCGAGGCTACAAACATCGGTTTCAAAAAGGATTTCATGTAAATGGAATCCTTTTTTTGTTTACATTGCCCTTCACAAACCTAAGAGAAAATGAATCAGATCGACGCTAACTGGGTAGCCGCCCATACGAAACACCGCTTAACAAAAGGACATAAGAAAACATTTGGACACGTGCTTGTCATTTCGGGTAGTCCGGGTAAAGTGGGATCAGGCATTCTTTGCGCTCGGGCGGCATTGCATGCGGGATGTGGTTTAGTGACTGCAATTATTCCGTCAGAAGGTGTTGCGGCTTTGCTCGCTGGGAATCCAGAAATCATGTATAGCACGGGTTCTCTTCGCGAATTAGATCTGAGCAGTTTTGATGCGATTGCGATCGGTCCAGGAATCGGATTTTCGGATGAGGCGGTGGACAATGTGCGTTATTTATTGCAGACCTATCTAGGCCCTTTAGTAATTGATGCGGATGCATTAAGTATTTTGGGATTGAATCCTGACTTATTGAATTTATTGAATGAACGCCATATTTTGACTCCGCATATTGGGGAGTTTGCTCGGATCCAAAAATTCTCCGGAAATAGTGAGCAGCAGAGTTTTGCCTTCGCGCATGCACACAACACAAATCTCATATTAAAATCCTCTCCTACCTTGGTTTCTTTGCCTTCAGGTCAACAGTTTGTAAATACGACAGGGAATGATGGAATGGCGACGGCGGGTTCTGGTGATGTGTTGACGGGAATTACAGCAGCCCTTTGTGCGCAAGGATATGAAAATGGAGATGCGGCTTGTTTAGCGGTGTATGTGCATGGTTTGGCGGCGGATTTAGCGATCGAAACGCAATCAAAATCGAGTTTAGTAGCGTCGGATATTATTTCTAGTTTAGGCAAAACTAGACTTCTGGATTAAGCTGCAAAGCCGCGACTACTCCAATAATACCAACTGGTGTTTTCTTCCCTTCAAGCGAAGTACAGGTCGGCCATCGATAATTGTCGGTTTCACGATTTCGCCGTCTAACACCCAGCGTTTGTAGGTTCCGGTTTTGGGACTAAAATAAAGTGTCCAATTCTTCGCCTGACGTAAAATATAGGTGCTTTTTTTCTTAGCGCGATGGTAAGAAACGTCCAGTGAATTGTCTCCTATTTCCACGTTTTTGATGGATCCAGAACGTAGCGAATCTGGCCAGGATGGCTTCAAATGAATCTCTTTTTTATAGGCCAAAGGTTGTAAACCAAAAAACTGTTGAATCACCGGCACTTCAAAGGCATAGCTATTCCAGGCCTGTGTCATCATGCCATAATCCGGTGAAACTTCATACATCGATCCGGGCAAGGCAAAAGAAAAAGTGCGTAACATCCGTTTCACTAAATCATAGGCTGCATTAGGTTGTCCATAGTTATTCTCGGAAATCGCCTGAACACCCGTGGGCAAAGTCATGACAGTACCGGTGTAGGTGAATTCAGATTTTCCTACTTTGGCAGCATAGGATTCCGCCTTTTCTGAACTCTGAGAACGATCAATTCCGGTTACATACATTCCAAATTTATTGCGAAACTTCTCCGCGGTTTTCAATGCTAGCGAAGCTTTATCAGGATCAGCTAAGCCAGTCTCCATTGGCGTATTCACCACCCAATTGTGGTGTAAAACAAAGCCTCGTTTTGCAGTGTCTGGGTTAGCCGCAATTTGCTTTTCCAAAGCCAGCAATTCCTCCACTGCCCAGTCATTTTTCAATCCACGCGCTCGTTCAATCGCATCTTTTGTCAAACGCAATGCCTGCTCCTTCGTTCCTCTAAAATCCGCAAAAGACTTTGATGAAGGCACCCAGAAATCATTGTTAATCTTCAATCGAATGGCCTCATACTTCGCGAAATAATCACGGGCTAAATCTGTGCGACCCAAAGCCTCCGCCATTTTAGAGGCATCTAAAAAGGCCTTCGCCGAATAAGCCGCCACGTCGATCATCTCAGAATCTAATCCATGGATTTCCATCATTCCGTTTCCATCTGGAATCAAATTATGGTCTTTATCCTGCTGCATCAGCCATTCAAGGCCTTTTTCCACTAAAGGGAAATACTTCGCTAAAAAAGCCTGGTCACCGGTCCAAGCATATACTTTGTAAATTAAGGACGCAAACTGCGGCGTTTCGTTGATATTTCCTGGGTTATAGACCGCTCCATTTGTACTTACTTCGTGGACAATGCGACCGTTCCCATTGGTCTTTTCGGAGAGTTTGGCGATTAATTCAATCGTGCTGTAGGCGACGTCTTTTCGGCCGGAGGAGATCAAGCCTTGCAAGGAGTAGGTCATATCTCCGCCAAAAAACCAGGGATAATCCGGCATCCCTGCCGTAATACCTCTGCCGATTCCATCAACGTCATTAATCAACCAATCCGCATTGTATTTTAACCAGCGCATCGCTTTGGTTAAAACGGGATCCGAAAGCTGGATTTCCGAGCGCGAGGCTAGTTTTTCGTAGCGTTCTTTTTTCGCTAGTGCGTATGCGTATCCATTGGTAAGAACGGTGGCATTGGTTGCTAAAGCTGCCTCCTTAGAAACAGATGAGCCACTGAAAACGAAGGCAATTATTTGCTTTCCTTTTGCTGAAATGCTGAACGAATAGGATATTTTTGCAACTACCGTATTCGGTTTAGTTCCCTTCTCTTGTTGCTGATCTGACGCCTGCAGTGAAGCACTCATTACGGCGAACCAGTGGTTATTTTGATCTTTGGCAATGACCTGATTATCCTCAAAACTGACCAGGTCCTGCGAATCCAGCATCCCCGTTCTCTCCCCTATCCAAACCGGTCGTAGGTTCGATATGGCTTCCAAGGTAAACTGAATTTGCTGAGGCTGATTCGTCTTATTTTCAAATGCATATTCTACGTAGATAGCGGACTTACCATCCGGCACAAATTGCACTCGACTTACCTCGATTTCCTTTCCTTCATAGCGATGCTCATTCGCATAGGGATAATTGATAAATTTCGTGGCGCGATGTAGGACAACTTTCTTTCCTTGAAGCGTATACGACGCCACAAAACCATCCCATAGTTTAATCGGATGGGCCCAAATACCGCCCATCTCATCCTTCACATGCCAGCCCAAAGGCGGAAAAGTACCGTCTTGATGCCCTACCATATACAGCTTATCGCCAGCCGTGTTGTATGGCGTATTCAAATACTCCTGATGTCCTGTTATGGACTCCGAGGAGCGAATCAAAGGCGTAATGGACTTTTGCGAGAAGGCAGTAAAAGTCAGCAAAAGGAAGAGATAGCGCACTACAAAAAGGGCTTAGGATGAATTTCTTCGTGTTCTGTGTGATCCTGGTAAAATTGCGCAATGCGCAACAAGGTACCTTCATCGTAGAGTTTTCCTACAAAGGAAATACCCGTAGGCAAGCCACTTTTAGCGTCTAATCCGGTAGGTACGCAGACTACAGGGTGACCCGTTAAATTCGTGATCGCCGATTGATTTCCGCCTCCGCGCGATGGACAAATAATCGCATCGTATTGCGAAACGACTTCGTTCACTTTTTGCATTAATAAATAGCGGTGGCGTTGGGCATTTATATATTCTACCGCCGGCACAAAACGAGCCGTTCTGAATTGGTTAGGCCAGTCGTATTTGGTTTGGCGGGTGAGTTGATCATCGATGTTTTTGCGGGTCATCTCGTCGAATTGTGCCGCGCATTCTGCTCCGATAACCACATCCATGATGTTAAATGGATAGGCTTTTTCGTCTGGGAATTCCACTGGAATTAATTGAACGCCTTGCTTCTTTAGATCTGCTAAGACCTTCCACTCGCTGCGGGTAGTGTCTTTAATTTTATCGAAATAATTTTTTGCGTACGCAATCTTCATCCCTTTCATGGGGCGATTTGCCTGGTAATTAAAGGGCATATTCACGGCTGCCAAATCCTTTCCATCCGTCCCATGCAGGTAATGAAAGACAATCGCCGCATCATTTGCGGAACGGCAAATAGGACCTACTTTATCCAACGAATAACTCAAGGCCATCGCTCCTGAGCGAGAAATACTCCCAAAGGTAGGACGCAAACCTGTCGCTCCACACGTCGTAGAGGGCGAAACGATGCTACCCCAGGTTTCTGTCCCGATCGCAAAAGGGACTAAACCTGCCACCGTAGCTGAGGCAGATCCTGCAGAAGAGCCAGAAGAACCGTAATTCAAATTCCATGGATTTTTCGTTCTACCACCAAACCAATAATCACCCATTGCTAGGGCGCCTAAGGTAAATTTGGCGACTAAAACAGCTCCTGATTCTTTCAATTTCGAATACACATACGCATCTTCATCAATCACCTGATCCATGTACGGAGCAGCACCCCAAGTCGTCTTCGTGCCTTTCACCGCAAACAAATCCTTTAAACCATAAGGGATTCCGTGCAACAGGCCACGGTATTTACCCGCCGCGATTTCTTTGTCCGCTAGGCGTGCCTGAGCTACGGCTATTTCCTCTTGCACACTAATCACGCATTGTAACGTAGGGCCGTGCGTCTTAATCCGCTCGATAAAAAATTGTGTTAATTCCACCGACGTTATTTGTTTGGTCTTGATTAAATGCGCGAGTTGATCGATGGAATAGAAAGCTAAATCAGATTTTCTCACAGGTAGCGTCGCGCGAACCGCTGGCCAAACTACCGGACGCTGGGTCTGATCAAATTTCATTCCCGGTAGCTTCGGGTTTTGCCAAAGACTCAGCGGCACATTATTATTCAACGACAGCGCGTGCATCGCCTTGTAATTCGCCAGGTTATCCACCACATCCGAATAGAGCGTATCTAATTCTTGGGTGGTGAATTGAATGTCAAATAAGTTTGCCGCACCTGAAAGATCCGATTTCGTTTGGGCAAAAAGTGGGCTAGCGAATAGCAGCAAGAAGGCGATTTTTTTCATATTACTGTACAACAAGTTTAGCTTTGCTATTGTTTAATTGAATGAAATACAATCCCTTAGGGATGTTTTGAGTGGATAAGGTCGTGGAATTTATCCCTTTCGTTTGAGGCAAGGTTTTTTGTAGTACTTCGCGACCCGCACTATCCATAACACGCAAACTTGTTTCGGATGTCATTTCAGTTTCCCAATCTACTTGAACCATATCTCGTGCTGGGTTCGGATAAACTTTCACGTTTAGCGATGTTGCCTCCACTCCCATAATATTGAAATCAGGAGTCGACCAAGGCACTAAACCAAGATTTGAAGTATTCCAGGACACATTCGTTAGTAAATGAAATTCCCCCGGCAATAAATTCATCTTCGCCTCCGCGTCTTTCACCTCAAATGACTTACCGCTAAAATAGTCATACCAAAGACCTGTTTTAGGGAAACTGGCAGAAACGACTTGTGAATTAATATCCGGATTAGCTAAAACTAACAAGTAGTCTGATCCCTTAGTTAATAAATTCCGCTTCACCGCAGATAACGAACCCACCGTGAAATCGGTCGTCGTTAAAATAGGCTTAGTCGTTTTCAAAGCCCCTAATTGTTGGTACACTTTCAACAATTTAGCTCGTTCGGAATCTTGTGCGTAAGTCCATTTCAACGGTTTGGTTCCTGTGCGACCATTCTCATTGATCGAAACATCGTAACCTAATTCCCCAAATTGCCAGATCATCTTAGGACCCGGAATTGTGAAGAAAGTAGCCGCAGCCATTTTCATTCGCTCCAATTTTTCTTGTGCTGTGAAGACTTTTTTGCCTCCATTCGTCACTTCTACCATCAAACGCTCCTCATCGTGAGACTCGATATAATTCATGACACTTGGATTAGTAAAACCACGCATTTTATACGAGGCATTACTTAAATCTTGGGTATATCCCTGTGCAACACGAGCCATATCAAATTTACTATTCCCCCACAAAAGCATCCCGTAATTACCTAATTCATTCTCCTCATTGTTAGCTGCGAAATGCTCTAAAACCACATAAGCTGAGGCATCGTAGGAACGAATTTTATCATAAATTCTTTTCCAAATCTTCACGCGGGACGCGTCGTATTGCCCCCATAGATCGACGTTTGAACCAGAGGGTGTTTGCGTGAATCCTTTGGACAAATCGAAACGATAACCATCGATCTTGTATTCTTCTAGCCAAAACTTCGTCACCACATCCACCAGCCATTGCGTATGCGTGCTCTCGTGATTAAAATCAAAGAACACACTGTACGGGTGCGTCGCGGATGGATTAAAAAACGGACTCGTCGCGGTAGGTTTTGCCCCATCCCAATACATCTTCACATACGGATTCTCGTAGTCCGCCTGGTTCAAAACGATGTCCATGATAACCGCAATCCCATTTTCGTGACATTTATCTATCAAATATTTCAAGTCATTCTTCGTCCCATAGGCCTTGTCCGGCGCGGTATAAAAAATCGGATTATAGCCCCAAGAATCGTTTCCGGAGAACTCCGCCACCGGCATTAATTCCAATGCATTAATTCCTAATTTCTTCAAATAACCCAGCGAATCCGCCACCGTTTTATAGCGTCGATCCGCTACGAAATCCCGGACTAATAGCTCATAAACGTGTAAGTTCGAAGACGCTGGACGCGTAAATGAAGTTGTCTTCCAAACGTATGGCGTCGCACCTGATTCAAATACCGAAACAATTCCTTTTGCTCCGGACGGATATTTTTTCAGTGAGGGATAGGTTGTAGCTGGAATCGAACCGTCATTGTTTGGATCTAAAATCTTCTCCGTTAACGGATCCGCTACGGCTAATTTTCCATCCACCCAAAACTGATAGGCCACTTCTTTCCCCGCTTCCTGAACGCCTAAATCAATCCAATAACGCAAACCGTCTGCCGTCCTTTTCATCAAGTAGGCAGGCAAAGCTGACCAATTCGAAAATTCTCCGATGGCATAAACGAACGAGGTCGAAGGCGCATAAAAACACAATACCACCTTGTTCCCCACATAATTCACCCCATCTTTAATGCCATCCGGCAATGCTTCCGTGACCACTAAAGGCTTCGTTAAAATTCGTACGGAATCCTTTAAGGAGTTTGTACCCGAAGTTCCTTCTAAAATCAAGGTGTGTAATTTTCCTTTTTCAGCACCTAAAGCATAGGTATAATTGATGGAATCAGACGAGGCTGTGCTCGACAAAACAGTCCCAGCTGATTTCAAACTGATGGATGAAGTCGCAGAAAATTTCGCGCGTACGTTCACAGAAGTTCCCGCCTCCGCTAAGGTAAATGACTCTGTAGGTGAAAGCCATTTCAAGGCGTAAGCACCTGCATAAAGTTTCAGAATAAAATCCTCTGTCTGCGCCTTTCCATCACCGCTTTTTAACAACAGTCCTAGCTTGACAATGGGATTTCCGGCAGGTACATTAAAATAAGTACGCGGATTTAATTTGATGGACCATTTGTCGTTGCCTAAAGAGGTCATCTTGCCCTTGTCGAAGGGAACGCTGAAATTGGTTTGGCCAGCAGGCTGGTATTTAAAGGCGTCACCTGCATCTGAATCGCCTGCTCCGGACCATAAAAAGACGTCGCTCGTTTTCCCTAAAAGACCAGAAGCCCGCGAATCTTTCGCGAGCTTCAAATCAAAAATTAAAGTAATCTCTTTATCTCCGGAAGGGAAAATCTCTTCTGTCGTTACTTGCGCAAAAGCAGAGAACGTGAATAATAGGAAGAATAAAATTCTCATCGGATTTCAAAAATTTGCGCTGATTTACCTGGAACGCTGAGTGTTTTGCCGAAAACGACATCTGTCGATTCCATCACATTATGCGCCTTTGCACCCGCTGGTAAAATTTCCTCATAATGGCTCAAGTCGATGGCACGAGCATCCGCATTCTTGTTCAGAACGACCATGACTTTGGCCTTATCTGTATAGCGGAAATACACGTAAACGCCGTTTCCTACGCCTGAATTTTCTGGACCAAAATGCATCAACTTACCCTTATGAATCGCCTCAGAACCTTTTCTCCAGGCCAAAATCTTCTTAAAGAAATCCTGCATCGCTTTCTCATCTGCTGTCATATTAGCGCCCGTGAATGCATTTTTCGGATCACCAGCCCAGCCACCTGGGAAGTCCCCGCGAATCTCGCCGTGTTCAGAAGATTTCGGATTTGACATCAAAATCTCCGTACCATAGAATACCTGCGGAATTCCACGCGTGGTGAAAATATAGGTCATCGCCATTTTCAACAATGCCTGATCGTGTTTCACCTGCGTGTAGATACGTGACATGTCGTGATTATCCCCAAAAACAACCAAATTATCTGGATTCGCATACACTAAGTCATTCGAAATGACGCTATAGATTTTGTTCAAACCTTTGCCCCAGTCCTTATCGTTTTCGTTCATCGCCTCCGAAATCGCATTCTGCAATGGGAAGTCCATCAAAGCCGGCAGAGATGATTTATAGCCATCGCGGTTCACTTTCCCGCGCTGCCAGTACGACGTGATGATTGGATTAGAAGACCATTCCTCGCCCACCATATTCAAATTCGGGTATTCATTTAACACCGCATCAGACCACATTGTCGCGAATTCCTTGGTCGAATACGGATAGGTATCGATACGTAGACCACCTAAATGTGCGTACTCAATCCACCAAATCGTATTTTGAATAATGTACTGCTGCATAAACGGATTCTTTTGGTTCAAATCCGGCATCGCAGGAACGAACCAACCTTCCGTCTGTAATTTCGCATCGTATTTCGATACGTGTGGATCCTGAACCGTCTCGCGTCGGTGCGTAGTGGAGGTAAATTTCCCACCAAAATTAATCCAATCCTTGAACGGTTTATCTTCCATCCACCAGTGGCCATTTCCACAGTGGTTCAAAATAATATCTTTGATCAAAAACATCCCATTCGCTTGGGTCTTCATTCCCAACTCGCGGTAGTCTTCATTCGTCCCAAAACGGCGATCAATCTTATAATGATCTGTAATCCCGTATCCATGGTAGCTTTCTAATGTTTGGTCATTTTCCACTTCTGGCATATTCCAGATAGCGGTAAAACCCATATTTTTTATGTAGTCCAAATGGTCTAAAATCCCGCGTAAATCCCCACCATGGCGATCATATAACGCGCTTCTATTTAATGACATATCGCGCATTCCGGCGACTTTATCATTCGCTGGATTACCGTTCGCAAAGCGGTCTGGCGTAATTAAATAGATCACATCTTTCGTGGAATACGATGGACGATTCGCTGAATTTTTAGCACGCGCTTCTAAGCTATAATTGATCGTGTGAATGACTGCACCGTTCTTTTTGATGACCAAAGGATAGGTTCCTGCTTGCGCACCGGGAGCTATCACTAAGTCAACAAATAGATAGTTCGGGCTATCGCCATTAGTCACTTTCTTCACGGTCAAACCCGGTTTACTCGAACTTACCAGGCCACCTTGAAGGTCTTTTCCTTTGATCAATAATTGTAAATTCGGGTTCTTCATCCCTACCCACCAGTTTAGTGGTTCGACACGTAAATCTTGAGCAATAAGGGAGAAAGAGGCACAAAATAGGAAGCCTAAAAAAAGGACTTTTTTCATAAATGTAATTGATAGTGAATGATTGAATAGCCTTGTGAGCTGTGTTACGAAAATAGACAAAAATCGTGACTCAAAGGAATCATCCCGGAAGAATCCTATAATCCAGTTTGACCGATAAGTAAAATATGCCCGATATATTTGGTAATATACCCGTAATTGGAGATATTTGCTAGGTAAATTAGGCCAAAAGCCTCCTGAAGTCGATTATTTAAATAATACAAATATAAATTTTATCTTTTATGTGTGGAATCGTAGCGTACATCGGAAAACAGCCAGCATTTCCCGTTATTTTAAAGGGTTTAAAGCGCTTAGAATACCGTGGATATGATAGTTCAGGTATTGCATTATTCGGTGATATGGTGAACACATTCAAGAAAAAAGGCCGCGTAGCGGAGCTGGAAGCTTGGGATGAGGAAATCATTTCAGAAGCAACCGTCGGAATCGGTCACACCCGCTGGGCAACCCACGGTGAGCCATCTGATGCGAATGCGCATCCGCATAGCTCGAACAGTGGTCGTTTGACTTTGGTACACAACGGTATCATCGAAAACTACGCTTCCTTAAAGCAAGAATTAGTCCAAAAAGGCTACACATTCAAGAGCGAGACAGACACCGAGGTTTTGGTGAACTTCATCGAAGACATCCAAATCAACAACAATTCCTCTCTAGAAGAGGCGATGCGCATCGCGCTAAAACGCGTAGTAGGCGCTTACGTCATCATCGTGATGGAAGAAGGCTTCCCTAATCGCTTGATCGCAGCTCGTAAAGGCTCTCCTTTAGTGATTGGCGTAGGTGAAGGCGAGCATTTCTTGGCTTCGGATGCTTCTCCAATTATCGAATACACGAAGAAAGTTATCTACGTAAACGACTACGAATTAGCCATCATTACGCCGGATGAGATCATTCTGAAGAACTTAGGGAACGAAACTATTACACCGTATATACAACAGTTAGACATGGAATTAGCCCAAATCGAAAAGGGCGGTTTCGACCATTTCATGTTGAAAGAAATTTTTGACCAACCCGGCAGCTTAACGGATTGTTTACGTGGCCGTTTGGACATGGAGAACTTGACCTTGACTTTGGCAGGCGTTGAAGAACATATGTCCGTTTTCTCTCAAGCGAAACGCATCATTATTGTAGCCTGTGGAACGAGCTGGCATGCAGGTTTAGTCGCAGAATACATGATCGAAACCCTTTGCCGCATTCCGGTAGAGGTAGAATATGCGTCTGAATTCCGTTATAGAAATCCAGTCGTAGGCGAAGGCGATGTATTAATTGCCATTTCCCAAAGTGGGGAAACAGCCGATACCCTAGTGGCTATCGAAAAAGCGAAAGAGGCAGGTGCCTTTATTTTTGGGGTGGTAAACGCAGTTGGATCATCCATCGCCCGTTTATCTCACTCCGGCGCTTACACGCACGCCGGTCCAGAGATTGGTGTAGCAAGTACAAAAGCCTTCACCGCACAATTAACGGTATTAGCGATGATGGCCATCAAAATTGGTCGTGAGAAGAAGACCATTACCGAAGCAGAATACAACCGCTATTTGGCAGAATTAGCCTTAATCCCAGAAAAGGTAAAAGCCGTATTAGAAACACACGAATCCATCAAAGAAGTAGCGAAGCACTACGCAGACGCACGTGACTTCTTATTCCTAGGTCGCGGATACAATTTCCCTGTAGCCCTAGAAGGCGCTTTAAAATTAAAAGAGATTTCCTACATCCACGCGGAAGGTTACCCAGCGGCAGAAATGAAGCACGGTCCTATCGCCTTAGTAGACGAAAACCTACCGGTATTATTCATCGCCACGAAAGATGCCTATTACGAGAAAATCGTTTCCAACATCCAAGAGATCAAAGCCCGCAAAGGCATGGTCATCGCGGTCATTTCAGAAGGCGACACCTTAATCCGCGGAATGGCAGATCACGTGATGGTGGTTCCAGAGGTAGACGAATTATTAGCCCCACTTGTTTCAGTGATTCCTACACAGATTCTTTCTTACTACATCGGTGTATTGAGAGGACTGGATGTGGATAAGCCGAGGAATTTAGCGAAGTCAGTTACCGTGGAATAATCCCCATCCTATCCATCTGACGGTGCATCACCTTAAACCAGATAGGCGGAAACAAGGCTAGTAAAATCATCCCTGGATAGCCTGTGGGCATCTGAGGTGCCTCCTCCATGTGACGCAGAATTTGGTATTTTCTAGAGGCCAAATAATGGTGATCGCTGTGACGGCTTAGCTCGAAAAGGGTTAATCGGCCCATCAAATGATTACTGTTCCAGCTGTGCGCTGGCTTCACACGTTCGTAGGTTGTTTTAGCAAAGTCCCGCTGCAGACCATAATGCTCAATGTAATTCACGGTTTCTAATAAGGCCGCGCCTATGAAGGCCGCGACTAAAAAGCACACCATAACGAATCCTCCAAAGAAGTAATAGATAAAACCTACTAGCGCGAATTGAATCAACTGAAATAAGGCCATCTCATTAAAGACCGCACTTTTCGCCTCCGCGGAAGCGATCTGCCAGGCCTTCTTTTGGGTCCCTACAAATGTCTGAATCCAAAAAGCATATAAATGCTGTTTATAATAGGCTGTACTGGGATCCTCCGGCGTCGCCACATGTTTGTGATGTCCCTTATTGTGCTCGATAAAGAAGTGCATGTAAAGGCTAGTGAGTAAAAGGACTTTGGCTAGAAACTGCTCAAATTTACTTACCCGATGCCCTAATTCATGCGCTGCATTAATCCCAAAAGTCCCACATAACAAACCCATCGCCACCACTCTTCCCGCCGTATCTAAGAAATTCAACGAAGCATCTAAACTAGTAAAAAACAAATACAGCGCTCCTATCTGTAAAGGCACCGTTAACCATAACACAAAATCGAAAATGGGATTTGACTTAGCTTCTGCTTCCTCTACTTCAGAAAGATTTTCAGCGTCTGGTTTTATCAGCAATTCAACAAGCGGAATCAAGAAAAATAGATAGATCAGAGGAACCCAGCAATAAAATCCTGTCTTCGTAAAGGCAAGAAAAGCCAATACATATAAGAAATACGGGGTAATATACCGAAGGGGACGAAGCATTAAAATAGGTTTATAGTTCAAATATAAAAAAAGTCAGGACCTTTCAGCCCTGACTTCTTCATTAATTTAATACAAGCTATTAATAACCAGGATTTTGCTTTAAGGTAGCAGCCCCATTCTTTTGAGAGTTTAAGATCTCGTCGTTAGGAAGAGGGAAATATTCATTACGACCCGCTTTATATGTTTTCCCGACTAAGTAACCACGCTTGTTATACGTACGTCCAGCAGCATCTGTACCATTTACAGACTCCTCTTTCAAGTACTTATTCAAGTATGGCTCTGCAATTCCCCAACGTACTAAGTCAAAGAAACGATGACCTTCCATGGCGAACTCTAAACGGCTCTCCATACGTACGGCATTGCGCGCATAATCAGCCCCTTTCGCAGCAAATGTGCCAGCAGGATAAGGATTAACTGCATAAGTAATGGATGCATCTTGAACCGAACCCGTTTTAGCGCGGTTACGGATCAAATTAACATACGTCTCAGCTGAAGCTAAATTACCTAATTCCACTTCGCACTCAGCTAACCAAAGAATAACCGAAGACATCTTTAACAAACGGTAGTTATTGTTCACCGCACGTCTAGAAGTGGAGTGTGTCGAACTACCTTCATCCGCTAAATAATACATCCATTTTTTACCAATGTATGGACCTGAGTAAAGTTGGTTGCGAATCCAATCATTACCAGGCATCACACCCCAATCTAGGAACTTAACACCACGACGACCTACTGTCCAGTCTAATCGAGGATCTACAGGAACATCTTTCTTTAAATCGAAAGCCACGTTAGATTTCAAACCTTGGTCATTCGGAACGTCCACTGCATTATAGGTATCATCCGTACCGTCTGCCTTAGATCCAATCATCGGTAAACCATCTGCATCCGTTTTGAATGCATTCACAAGGTTTTGAGATGGAAGGTAGAATCCGCAACATCCCCGTCCTGGAGAGTTCGCCGAGTATGGCCAGTTCAAGTTATCTCCCGCGTTACCGTTGTTACCCGTTGAACCATCATTCACTGAGAATTCTACTTCGAAAATAGACTCCGCATTGTTGTTCGTGATGTTACGGTAGTTGTCATGGTAATTAGGCATTAATTTCTTGCCCGAGTTAGCATACACATCTAATAAAATAGTCTTAGCCTCAGCCCATTTCTTTTGGAAAATGTACGCCTTCGCTAAGTACGTTAACGCAGCCCATTTCGTGGCACGCCCCTTTTGAGATTGTACGGCTGGCAAAACCTTCGATGCCTCTAAAAAATCTGCCTCGATATTAGCCCAAATATTTTTGTCATTTGGAATCTTAGTCGAATTAGGATCATCTCTTTTATAGATAGTCTCATCGATATATGGAACATTATTCCACATCTTTTTACCCTCGAAGTGGTAGTGACCACGCAAGAAACGAGCCTCAGCTACTACTTGAGCTCTTTCAGCATCTGTCATATCCTTCACGTCCGTACTCTTAGCCAGTAAGATGGTTTCGTTTGCACGAGCTACTCCATCGTAGGTGTGTTGCCACTTCCCTAAGAAGTATGTGTTATCTGATAACCAGTTGAATTGCTCGATATACTCTTGCTCTGGCTGGTCACCAATATCCGTTCCCTTTACGGCGTCACCGGAAGTAATACCTCCAAAAACGTAGTTTGAAATCGTAGACTGACGTCCCGTATTTCCTGCCCCTACCCCATCTAATAAGGAGTAAGTTCCAATTAACAAGGCATTCACCCCATTCTTGTTACTTAATGATGTCAAAGAAGCCGCACCTTGAGGCTCGATTTCGAAGAAATTATCTGTACAAGAAAAGTTGATACCTACGGTCGCTACTAAAGCGCTGATGATGATTAACTTTTTCATTTTTTCTATCTGATTTTGTTCTAATTAAAATCCAACTCTTAAACCAATATTGTATGATTTAGCTACTGGGAATGCACCTTCATCGATACCCATGTGAATATCTTGGTTATCATTTCCGGAAGTTCTCAAGTTGATATCTGGATCTAAACCTTTGTATTTAGTGAAGGTGAATAGGTTTTGGCCTTGTACATAAACCTGTACGCTGCTTAACTTAACCTTGCTCAATAAACTCTTAGGTAATGTATATGTTAACTGGATATTCTTGATACGCATGTATGATCCATCTTCTACGAAATAAGAGGAGATTTGTTGTGAAGTACCATCTTGAGAGTTCAAGCGAGGTAATAAAGCCACGTCTCCTTGCTTCTTCCAAGAGTTGTATAACATATCCTTAGAACGGTTACCTTGGAACGTATTGAAATCAGTCCAGTATTTCAAGTAGTTAAACAATTCGTTTCCTTGAACACCTTGAGCAAACGCTGTTAACTCCCAGTTTTTATATCCTAATACAAGATTTAAACCGTAAGAGAAATCAGGGTGAGGATTACCGATAATAGTTTTATCAGCTGCCGTAATCACACCGTCACCATTTACGTCACGGAATTTAAATACCCCAGCACGAGTATACGTACCAAATTTAGGTGCAGAAGCCGCCTCCGCATCATCCTTAATTACGCCATCTACGATATAACCATAGAAACTAGCGATTGGCAAACCTGCCTTCGTCACTGAGATTGCTGGAAGACGAGTAGAGAATCCAAATACAGTCGCGTTAGGGTCATCATTTAACTTAACCACGTTGTTTTTGTATTGAGAATACATCGCTGAAATGCTGTAACGGAAATCACCAATGCGGTCACGGTACGTTACGTTTAAGTCGATACCTGTGTTATTTACCTCACCGATATTTACATAAGGAATCGTAGCAGAACCAGCTGTCTTAGGAATAGGCACTTGCGTTAACATATCTGATGTAGTACGCGTATACCAGTCAAAAGTCACATCTAATTTGCTATTCAAGAATACCCCGTCAAAACCAACGTTTGTCGATGTATTTGTTTCCCAACGGCCTACTGAGTTACCAAATTGAGAAATATCAAAACCTGAGGCAATCGAATTACCTGAACCCGTGATATCATACGCGTTATTGTTTGGATCTGGTGTAAACAAAGTATACGCATTGTATACGTTCGGGATTAATTGGTTACCCGTTTTACCCCAACCTCCACGTACTTTTAAATCATTGATAAACGTCAGGTCTTTCATAAAGGCTAATTCCGTTAAGCGAGCTCCTACAGAGAACGCTGGAAAAACTCCATAACGATAAGCTGAAGAGAAACGAGAGGATCCGTCACGACGAATCGTAAAGTCAGCTAATAAGAAGTCCTTGTATGCATAGTTCACTTTACCAAATTGCGAGAATAAGGCAGTGATCGTCGCACCTGAACCCGCATTAGAAAGACCAGCCGCAGAACCATTATTTAAATAACGATACGATGGATCATCAAAAGCGAAGTTAGAACGTGCGGCATTGAAACCGAAACCATAGGTAGAAACAGATTCCGTACCGACTAACACGTTCACTGTGTGATCACCCAAAGTTTTGTTGTAGTTTAAGGTATTGTACCAAGTGATCGCACGATCATATGAGTTAGACACCGTTAATGAGTTCGCTGAGCGAGGCTCAGCCGCTTCAATATCGCGGTTTAAGTAGGCCGACTGATTAAAGTTATTGTATTCAAAACCTAAACTAGTACGCGCTTTCAAATCTTTAATGATTTCCACTTCCGCAAACACATTACCGAAGATATGAGAAGCTCTAACTGGGTTATCTTTCTCTCTCCATTGACGCGCTAAAGGGTTAGGTGCATTACCTAAGTTAGAACCACGAGAACCTGCAAAACCATTTAAGTCCGATGTATTAGTACCACCTAATCCCTTAGGACCACCTGTGATATCAAATACGGGAATGATCGGCTGAATACGAATCGCAAACATGATCGGATTCGATTCGTTATTATTTCCGGAAGGTACACCTTGTCTTTCATCATAAGAAACCGTAAAGTTCTCACCAAAAGTCAATTTACCTTTCTTGAATTCCGTGTTTGCGCGAACAGAGTAACGCTTGTAACCCGTATATTTCAAGATACCTTCTTGATCAAAATAACTACCTGAGATCGCATATTTACCATATTTAGAGCCACCTGTCGCACCTAATTGGAAGTTAGAGATTTTAGCTGGGCCAAAAATCTCGTGTTGCCAATCTGTACCCGCTTTATTTGCTTTCGTGATGTTGAATGCTGTTTTACCTAAAGCAGGATCTGCGATATCATTCGTATAAGTATAGTTAGAAGGAAGTTCGCCATAGACGTTTGGATAGATATAATCCGCAATCGTTTGTGAACCATCTGCTCCAAAACGGTATTGAGCTGAAGGAGAAGTTCCTGGAGTCTTACCCGCACCGATTTCCGATTCGTAGTAATATTGACCTAATTCTTTTGTGTTCAAAAGATCTAAGGTCTTACCTACATCTTGAACACCCGTATACATATCAAAATTGATCTTAGGTTCGCCTTCGCCACCACGCTTTGTCGTGATGATCACAACCCCGTTCGCCGCACGCGCACCATAGATAGACGCGGCAGACGCATCTTTCAATACCTGCATCGACTCAATGTCACTTGGGTTAATCTGATTCAAGGTACCTTGTGTAGGCACACCATCAATCACATAAAGGGGTGAGTTATTGTTAATTGAACCAAAACCACGGATACGAACCATCGTTCCTCCACCAGGGGAGTTATCATTACCTACCGTCACTCCGGCCGCACGACCTTGTAACATTTGAGTTAATGATGCAGATGGAACCGCCGTTAATTCTTTCGCACCTACCACTGTTACCGCTCCCGTAATATCTTTTTTACGTTGAGACGCATAACCGGTGACGATAACTTCGTTTAATTGGCTAACATCATCTTCAAGGGTAATCGCTAATGAACTCCGGTTTCCTAGAGAAACATTCACTGTTTTGTAGCCCACAGAAGAAACGACTAAATCTGCATTGCCCTTCACATTCAGGCTAAATGCACCATTGACATCCGTAGTGGTACCGGTAGTTGTACCTTTAATCACCACAGAAACTCCAGGAATCCCCCCGCCCTTGGCGTCTGAGACAGTTCCCGCAACTTTTCGGTCTTGACCAAATGCCACCCAGGATAAGGTGAGCATCAAGGCCAGTAGAAAGACCACTCTGCTTACGTAGAAATTGTTTTTCATAATAAATAAAAGGTTTGAGTGATAAGCCAATAAGAGCCAGGCAATTATTAACTTGTAATGCGAAAATTTAAAAATTATTTTTCACACTACTACACAGTACTATATAATTATTTTGATATTTTTTTGAAAATTTATTATTCGGTAACACAATGGACATTTTAGACCTACGCGATTTTGCCTTAAACCTACCAGATTCGGAAGAATGTCAGCCATTTGGCCCTAACCACCTGGTATTTAAGACAAAAGGGAAAATGTATTTGCTTTTGGACTTAGTTTCCTCTCCTACGACGATAAATTACAAGGCCGTTCCGGAGGATATTTTGGCCCAAAGAGAAGAATTTCCGGATTCTGTCTTCCCGGGATACCACATGAACAAAAAGCACTGGAATACGATGCATTTAAATCGCTATTTACCGCAGAATAAAGTATTAGAATTCATTAGAACCTCTCATTCGCTCATTAAAAAATAAAACCTTTTGCTGTTTTTAGGTGTTTAAAGAATATGCCTGAAAAAATTATAGAGGTCCGCCACCTGTCTAAAAAATTTGGTTCCTTCCAAGCCGTCTCAGATGTCAGTTTTTCTGTTTACAAAGGCGATGTTTTTGGCTTTTTAGGACCCAATGGGGCTGGAAAAAGTACCAGCATCCGATGCCTAAATTCATTAATTAAACCGGATAGTGGGACGGTCGAGATTTTTGGCGAATCCATCACCACCCACCGCGAATCCATCTTAGGACGCATCGGGAGTATCATTGAAAAACCAGATTTCTATAAATATTTATCCGCTTACAGAAATCTAGAAATCTTCTCCCGCATCTCCGGAAAACCCTCCAACAAGCAAGAAATCTACAAAATGTTAGACTTCGTAGGCTTAGGCGGTCGCGAACGAGACAAATTTGCGGGCTTCTCCCATGGGATGAAACAACGTTTAGGCATCGCCCAAACGCTCTTGCACAATCCCGATCTTATCATTTTAGATGAACCCACTACTGGTTTAGATCCCCAAGGGATTATCGATATCCGAAACTTGATTTTGCGTCTGAAAAACGAGCAAAACAAAACGGTGTTGTTGTCCTCTCATAATTTGGCAGAAATCGAACTGATCTGCAACCGAATGGTCATCATTAATAAAGGCCGGTCGATCGTGGAGGGAAATGTGAGTGATTTAATGAATGGCGAAAACCTCATTTTGCGCTTGGAAGCGAGTCCGATGCCGGCTGCAAAAAATGTCTTGTTAGCCTGGAAACCTACGCTCTTATGGGATAATGTGGGTGACTCTTCTATTCAATTTCCGATCGAAAAATCAGAAATCCCTTCTCTTACGAAACTTCTCGTGGAGCAAAATATTGAAATTTATAGCCTAGAAGCGAAACGCACGCTGGAGGATTATTTCATTAAAATCGTATCTCAATGATCCTTTTCAACAGCATATACAACGAAATTATTAAGATTGCGCTGAAGCCCCGAAGCTATTTGGGGCTCGCAGCTATCACCGTTTTAGTGGGCGTCATCCAGTTTGCGTTGAAAGCAGATGGAATGTCGATCATTTCCTTTGTGACCTCTTCCTTCGAGCAAACGTTGACCTTTGAAGGCAATGTATTGAATGGAAATCTGGTTGCTTTCATCATTTTGCAAATGTTATTAGTCCAAATTCCGCTCCTAGTCGCTTTGGTCACCGGTGACTTAGTGTCTGGAGAGGCGGCGATGGGCACCATTCGTATGTTAGCGACTAAGCCAATTTCGCGCATTCAATTACTATTATCGAAGTTTATTGCGGGAGGCATTTATACCTTGATCGTCATTTTGTGGATGGGTGTGATGTCCGTGGTGGTAGGGAAATTACTTTTCGGAACGGGGGATATGATGGTGTTGAATTCAGATGGATTAGTGATTTTGCAGGAGGCGGATGTGAATTGGCGTTATTTGGGCGGGTTTGCAGTGGCGTTTTTAGCCTTGTTCACGGTCAGCTCCTTATCAATTTGCCTATCTTGTTTTACGGACAATTCCATCGGACCTATTGTGGCGACGATGTCCGTTATCTTATTGTTTACAATTATCGGGACCTTGGACGTACGCGTTTTTGACCCGATTAAACCGTACTTATTTACCACTCACATGGCAGCTTGGCGCTCATTCTTTGAGGATCCATTGCCGCTTTCGGCCATTTGGAGATCCGTGGGCGTTTTAGTGGCACACAATGTGGTGTTAATTTCCGTTTCGTTGTACACGTTCCACCGTAAAGACATTCAATCATGATGCGCAACCTCTTATTATTACTCTCTTTTTCTGTTTTCGCACAAGATGCGAACAAAACGGTTGTGCAGGTTTTGGCCCGAATAAACAAGGTGCGTGATTACAAAGTGGATGCGCAGATTAAATCCGACATTCCGCTGGTCAAAATTATGCCGGCGAAGGCAACGATTTATTTCAAGCAGCCGGAAAAATTCCGGATGATTACAAAAGGGATTGCGATTTTGCCCAAAAAAGGGTTCACCGACCTAACTGCCCTACTAAAAAATAAAGCGGCCTACAATGCTTTATTCACCGGTTTCGAGGTCATCGACGGAGTGAAAACAGAGTCGATCACCTTGCTTCCCACGGACGATTCCGGTGAAATTGTATTAGCTAAAATCTGGGTCGATCCTACATTAGATTTGATATTAAAATCCCAAATCACCTCCCGCAGCAATGGAACCGTCCTTTCTACCTATGTGTATGGTGCTGAAAAAGCCTTTGGCCTACCTTCCGAATTGAATATTACCGTGGACGTGAAAAAATTCAAGATCCCGAAAGGCGTCGTAGTCGACATCAACCGCACCGCGGTAGCACCGGTAAATACGCGCAAAACCGGCCAGATTCGCCTGTCACTCACAAACTACGTCATTAACCAAGGAATCGAAGACAAAATCTTCAAAGACTAAGTCTCCTTTCTTGTACTATATTACCGGTAGCTTTCGTTCTTTTTTCGTAATTTAGATGTCTAAATCGAGTCGAAAATGAAACGAATTTTATTGTGGGTGCTTTTGAGCTTATCGCTTTCGGCCACTGCTCAAACCTGGCAGTTGACCGGATTCAAAAAAGCTGACGCTGAAAATCCGATTCTTTCCCCTTCGCTTGAAGCGCGTTTCCTCGATCCCATCACTGGCAAAAAAGTAGGCTGGGAAAACAAAAACGTCTTAAATCCAACAGCCCTCGTTCGCAACGGCCTCGTTCATTTATTGTACCGTGCGCAAGACTCTTTGGGCACTTCCCGCATCGGTTTAGCCACCAGTGCAGACGGCATCCATTTCAAAAAAAGCCCAGAACCCATCTTATTCCCTTCGAATGACGCATTCCGCGGCTTCGAATGGCCAGGCGGCATCGAAGATCCTCGAATCGTAGAAACCGAGGATGGTGGTTATTTCCTAACCTATACTTCATACGACGGCAAATTCGCACGACTTTGCGGCGCGTTTTCGAAAGACTTACAAACTTGGGAGAAAATAGGACCACTTTTTGCGTCTGAAAAATACCTGAATACTTGGTCTAAATCAGGGGCAATCGTTTCGGTTCAAAACGGTACTAGCATCGTGGCGAAAAAGATCAATGGACTCTACTATATGTATTTCGGCGACACCGACTTATTCCTAGCTACTTCCAAAGACTTGCGTCATTGGGATATCCCGGAGAATGCGGAAACGAATGTTCGTTTATCCGTTTTAAAACCACGTGCGGGTTATTTTGATAGCCGTTTAGTGGAACCAGGGCCTTACGCACTGCTTCGCAAAGAAGGAATTGTATTAATCTACAACAGCTCAAACGCGGCGAATTATAACGAGTCGCGCTTCCCTAAATTTACGTATGCGGCGGGACAAGTTTTGTTTGATGCTCAAAAACCGTACAAGGTTTTGGCAAGAACGAATGAACCCTTTATTTGGCCTAATCAGCCCTATGAAAAAGTGGGTGAAGTAAACGAAGTCTGTTTCGTGGAAGGCCTTGTGCCATTTAAAGGAAAATGGTTTCTGTATTATGGAACCGCAGACTCTAAAATCGCTGTTTCTGTCAAAAAATGAACTCTTTAGGATTACATAGCGTCCACCACATTGCCATCATCTGCACGGATTATGCGCGTTCTAAGGCCTTTTACACCCAGGATTTAGGACTTGAAATCATCCGAGAGGTGTACCGTGCGGAACGAGATTCCTATAAATTGGATTTAGCGCTGAATGATCAGTATGTGATTGAATTGTTTTCTTTCCCGAACCCACCTACCCGCCCATCGAGACCGGAAAGTTGTGGTTTGCGGCATTTGGCATTTCAAGTAAACAACCTGGACTTTACGGTGCAGGAATTAACCAAAAAAGGCATCACATCGGAGCCCATTCGCATCGATGAGTTCACTGGGAAGCGCTTTACGTTTATCGCGGACCCGGATGATTTGCCCCTTGAATTTTATGAGATATGAATAGAATCGATAAAAAACCCCTTTCAAAACTCGGATTTGATTTCGTAACGCCTGCTTTTTTAGAAGAGGGCCAAAGCGAATTCGACCACCGCAACTCCAACATCGACTTAGGGGCTTACCGGGCTTTAGCTCCGCGTGAAATTAGCATCCTAGAGGCGAACTTGAACGAGGCGGAAAACTGGAAAGATGTGTGGGTGAAAGAGGGTTTTAATCCCTATTTGGTCAAAAATTGCCGCTTTTTTGGCATAAACCGCATTGGAATTTTAGAGAGTTGCTATTTAGAATTCAAAAACCTGCGCATGCCGGTGGGGCTTTATAATAGCACCTTGATCTCCTGTGATTTTGGCGATAACGTAGCGATCGATCGCGTGAATTTATTGTCTCATTACCAAATCGGAAACGAGGTCATGATCCTCCAAGTGAACGAATTAGCTACCACGGCGACGGCGAAATTTGGTAATGGTATTGTGAAGAAAGGCGAAGAAGAGCGCATCCGAATTTGGATGGAATTAGGCAATGAAAATGGAGGCCGAAAAGTCATTCCTTTCGTGGGCATGAAACCAGCTGATGCTTTTTTATGGACCCAAGACCGTGATGACACTTTATTACAAGCGAAATACAAAGAAATGACCATCCAAGAATTCTCGTCTAAACGCGGATTCTACGGTCAAATCGGGGATCGCACCGTCATCAAAAATACCGGAATTATCAAGGACGTCAATATGGGGACCGACACCTATATCAAAGGCGCGAATAAATTAAAGAACTTAACCATCATCTCGAACGCAGAGGCCTCCACCCAAATAGGCGAAGGCTGCGAAATTGTGAACGGTATCATCCACGAAGGCTGCCGCATTTTCTACGGCGTGAAGGCGGTTCGTTTCATATTAGCGGCACACTCGCAACTGAAATATGGCGCGCGTTTGATCAACTCCTTTTTAGGAAGTAATTCCACCATTTCCTGCTGCGAGGTATTAAACGCCCTCATTTTCCCGGCCCACGAACAACACCACAATAACTCGTTCTTGTGCGCAGCGATCGTCAAAGGCCAAAGCAATATGGCCGCTGGCGCGACTCTCGGCTCTAACCACAATTCCCGCGGAGCGGATGGAGAATTACAGGCGGGACGTGGATTTTGGCCTGGATTATCTGTGGCCCTAAAACACAACTCGAAGTTCGCTTCCTTTAACCTGATTTCGAAAGGAAATTACCCCGGCGAAATCCACAATCCACTACCTTTCTCTTTGATCGGAAACGATGACACGGAAGGCGGATTATTAATCATCGCCGGCTATTGGTTCCAATACAATATGTATGCCCTAGCCCGTAATGCCTGGAAATTCGCAGCCAGAGATCAAAGAACGGACAAAGACATGTTGCTCGAATTTGATTTCTTAGCACCTGACACGGTTTCGGAAATCTTACAAGGGATCAACTTATTGGAGAAATGGGTTTCTGACTCGCTAGGCGGTGGAGATGGCAAAGCCTGGTTAAACGACCCCGCAAATGCGTCGAATCCGCTAGCCGTCTATGCAACCGGCATCGAAAACACGAAACGCAGAACGCGCATCTCGAAGGCCCATAAAGCCTACCAAATCTTCCATGATTTGCTGTATTACCATGCGGCCAAAGAATGGTTAGCCACTTCCGAGCGTCACCCAACAGCTTCTCCATCGGCACTTTTGCAAGCAACATTAAAGAACGCCACAGCCATTCAAGTGTGGGAAAATCTAGGTGGCCAATTAATTCCATCTGGCGTCATCCACGAGATGAAAGAAAACGTCAAATCAGGTAAAATCACTCGCTGGAAGCAAGTGCACGAATTCTACGAAAAACAAGCGGCGCTATACCCAGAACAGAAATTCGAAAATGCCTTAAACGGCCTATTACAAATCAATCCGAAGGCTTTCGAGAATATCCCAGCTTGGATTGATCGCGCCATTGCCACAGCTGATTTCTTAACAGTTGGTATCGAACGATCACGTTCAAAAGACTACGAGGATCCGTTCCGATTAGCGATGTTTGGCAATACAGCAGAACTCGATGCCGTGATTGGTGACGTGAAGGATAATGAGTTTATTCAGGAAGCAAAAATGCGCGCGATTGACTTTAGAGAAAAACTAGAGGGATTAAAGCATAGAGCATAAAGTAAGGATTAAAGAATAAAGCATAGAGCATAAAGAATAAAGATGGAATCCCCTCCGGGGATACGTTTATGAAACATTTCTGAATACATCAAAAAGGGGACCGAGGTCCCCTTTTTGATACAAACTTTATGCTTTGTGCTTTGCTCTTTGTGCTTTGAAAAATCGCGTTGCGATTTTACGGCTTATTCGAATCCACCACCAATCGCTGCTCTCTATTCGCGATTTCCCAAGCCATGTAGAACACTAAGCGGCCTACTTTTTGGACTTGATCAAACTCGATTTTATCTACCTCATCGCCTGGCATGTGGTAATCGTCATGCACTCCATTGAAGAAGAATGCCACTGGGATACCGAATTTAGCGAAGTTGTAGTGATCTGAACGGTAGTAGAAACGGTTCGGATCGTTCGGGTCATTAAAACGGAAGTCTAATTCTAAACCTACGTGCTTCTTGTTTTGCTCGATTAACACCTCGCGTAATTGAGACGATAATTTATCTGAACCAATCTCGTAGATGTAGTCAGGCTTGCCTTTGTGCTCGTCATCATAACGACCAGTCATATCTGTGTTTAGATCCACAACCGTGTTCTTTAGTGGAAATAAAGGGTGATTTGCGTACCATTCAGAACCTAAAAGACCTTTTTCCTCACCCGTTACCGTCATGAATAAGATACTACGACGTGGACGTTTCCCTTCTGCCGCTGCTTTACCAAAAGCCTCCGCTAATTCCATTACCGTTACGGTTCCTGAACCATCGTCGTTTGCGCCGTTGTTGATTTGGCCGTCTGCAGAAACCCCGATGTGATCGTAGTGCGCAGTTAAAACAACCAATTCTTCTTTCTTATCAGTTCCTTCTAAATAGCCCACCACATTGTATGTGTCTACTGGCTTTTCTGTTCTTTCGATGGTTACTTCGATAGGAGCTGCTTTGAATTTCGATGCAACTGATTTTTTTGCTGTTGCTAAAGAAGCTTTGTACGCTAATAATTCTGCTTCGGTCGTGCCTAAGATTTCAGCAGCTGCTTCAGAAGAAATTAATAATACGGGAGCCTCGTTTGCCGCAGAGGCTGCGTCAGCGAAGGCCATACGCTCGTTACCGAAACGCTTCATCATCACTTGACGTTGACGTACTTGATTGCCAAAAGCTTTCGTATCACGATCCGCGATCAAGATCAAACCTTTCGCTCCAGCCGCCTGTGCGCGCTTTAATTTTTCTTTCCAGCCATCGCCTTTTCCAAAAACGGATGGATCTTTTGAACCAGAAAGTACATAAAGACCAGCTGCATCTTTCGCCTCGCCTTCGAAAGCTAATACGTATTTGCCTTTAGCATTTAATTTTTCAAAATCCGTGTAGCCACCTTGCTGTACTCCAAAGCCAGCAAATACGACCGGGAATTTTGAATTAGCTGCAACTGGCGCTAAGGCATTCGCCATCATTTCGCCTAGGTATTCGTATTTCTTACCTTTGGCAGAAATAAAAACGTTAGTCCAGGCGCGGTTGACTAAGTCCACTTTTTGGAAATAAGACCCATTCACTGGCGCAATGCCTGATTTCTTAAAAGAGTCTGCAATGTAGTTCGCAGCCACTTTCTGTTCTGGCGAACCCGTATTACGACCTTTCAAGCTATCTGAAGCGATAAAAGTCAAGTGTTTTTTCAGATCATCCGCGCGAATAGACAACGCG
>JAURHT010000116.1 GCA_030833145.1 Aquirufa sp. | reverse complement strand
TGTTCACCCATCCTTGAATTCGGTGATTACGAAGGTGGCTGATATCGAATTTGATTCCGCATCTTATAGAGAGGCCATTTGCCATTACCGACTATTAAAAGAGAAAGGGGTAGATTCGACTGTTATTCAACGTTCAAACAAGCGCATTTTAGAGTCCTTTATTCAATTAAAAGAGCTTGATTCAGCCCTGATTGCCTATGCGGATTACCACACGCTTGCTGTAAAAGAAGCGGAAGGCCTAGAGGAAGCGGCACTTAAATACTTGGATATCATCCAATTGAATAACGCGAAAGGTAATTATGCCACTTCGAACGAGATGATTCTAGACAAATTCAGAAATGAATTTGCAGAGGTTTCTGATGCGACGCTAGGGAAGGCCTATTTGATTTTGGCCAAAAACCTATTCGAATTAAAGAACCTCGCACAGGCGAAAGCTACCTTGAAATCCATTATTGACAATTCAGAGGACAAAGAAAGCGTAGATGCTGCAAAAGTCCTTTTGAAAACCTATTTCCCTAAATAATGCATATGAGATTCCCATCCAAAATCGTTTTAGCGTCCTCTTTCAGCCTGATTTCCATTTTAACCTATGGTCAACAGAAAAAGGAAGGTACTATCCAAAATGAAGAATTTGTCACGGAAAAGGTGCGTAAAATTGAGGTGCAGCCTACGATGAGTCGTTCATTTGAGGCTTTGAATGAAATTCCGGACTACAGTAAAGACCACAAAGTTGATTTCAATTTTGACCTTTCTAAGCCACAAGCACTTGTTTTACCCGGCATTCAAACGAATGTATTAGGCCCAAGAACAGGAGAGGAGCTTAAATCTCCTTTTGCCTCAATGGCAAAAAACTCGATTAAAATCGGAGCTGGTAATTATGGTCACACTTTACTGAATGGACATTTTGGCTATAATCCTACGGCCAAAGAATTGCGTGGATTGTACATCAATCACGATGCAAACTCGATGGGGCCCACAGATAATGCCTTTTCGAGTCGTTCTGAAAACGAGGTGAAAATTTACAGCCAATCTCTTTGGTCTAAAGCCTTATTAAAAGGTTCATTGGATTACCGTCGTATCGCAACGAATTTTTACGGCAAGGAAAGCATTCCAGCGAATACGCCAGAAGATGCTTTTGGGGTTCATTATGATCAGATCAAGTTCAATGGAGATATTTATAGCCAAACAGAAGGCAAAAAATTCTCCTACCAGGCTGGAACCGAATTCTCGTCTTTAGCGGGAAATTTAGCCCCTAAAGAGTGGATGTCATCTTCTTACATCAAGGCAAATTATGCGATTTCGGAAGGATTATCGCTTCGCATCAATGGAGATGCCATTCTATCTAACTTCACGAGCAATGCGTCAATTAATCGCAACTTCTTCCGCTTGAAACCTAGTTTATCCTACGATGTTTTACCCCGTTTAAACGTTCAGGCAGGCATTAATGCGGTACAAGATGAGGAATTACGGATTTATCCTAGCGTTCAAGTTCGCTTTCGTGCGAATGACTTTATTCGTTTATTCGCTGGTTTTGAAGGTGATACGCAGTTTAACTCCTACCACAGCAGCCTATTAACTAACCCTTGGCTTTCTCAATCCATCACCTTACAAAATACCCAACAAAAATGGGCCGTATCAGGTGGCTTAACGGGAACAAACGAACGCAACGTACATTACGAATTGAAAGCTACGTATGGGGAATATGCTAAAATGGCCTTCTTCACAGCCTCAGCAGCTGACTTATCTCAATTTGATATCCAATATTCTAATGCAGATGCAGCTATATCGGTCCTTTCCCTACAGGCGAATGTGAAGATGACAGTCACAGATAAAATCCAATCAGACTTACAAGTGGATTATACGAATTACGGAAACCTAGGTAATTTCTTATACGCTTACCATCGTCCAAATATTCAAATCGCCTGGAGAAACACGATAGCAGTACTTCCTAAATTGAAAATTTTACCGGAGATTTATTTTGTAGGAGGACTTTATGGCTTCAATCCTAGAACTCAAAAGTCAACCACATTAGATAACATTGTGGATCTCAATATAAAAGGGGAGTATGCGATTAACCAGAAAATGACGGCCACATTATCTGCAAATAATATATTGGGAAAAAATTACCAGCGATATTTATTTTATCCGACGCAAGGTTTTAACTTTACAGCAACTCTCGCATATTCATTTTAAGAATGACTGAATTTTATACCTTTATTGAGCACTTACTATACGAACACGAATGTGTGATTATTCCACAATTTGGTGGGTTCGTCGTGAATGCACAAGATTTTCAGTTCAATGCAAAAGAGGGAAAGATTTATCCCAAAAGAAAATGCGTCGCCTTCAACGAGAAGCTAAAAACGGACGATCGTTTCTTAACGACCGAATGGGCTAAGAAACAGGCTATCTCACAAAAAGAGGCCTCTACTGAAATAGCAACCGTTTCGAAGGAATTAAAATCCCAAATAACCACTCAAGGCTATTTGACTATAGGAGAATTAGGAGCGTTTACGTTGAATTCGGAAAACCGCTTATCCTTCTCCCCAAATCCAGATTTTAATGCGGATTTGTCCGTTTTCGGCCTATTCCCTGTAGGTTTAGGTCATGCCTTACCTAAAGAGAAAAAACCTGTGCTCGAAGTGGTGCCGGTAGCAGAAGATCTTCCAAGTTATACTCCAGAACCTTCACCTATCAAGGTCAGCAGATCTACTTACGTTTATGCGCTAATTGCCTTTATCATAGGAGGTTTGGGTGCATTTTTCCTAACAGAACCTTCTAGCCAACAATCGCAGAGTTCTTTAAATCCGATTAAAATAGAGAAAAAGGTAATGACTCCTGTAGCTGTTGCAGCACCTACGGTTAAAGCGCCCATTCAACTAGATACCGTTCAGAAAAAAGTAGTCGAAGCTCCAGCTGAAGTAGCTCCTGTGAATCAAGACGTGATTTATTTGGTTGCGGCTAGTTTTCAATCCTTGACACAAGCGGAGAAAGGGCTAAAAGAATTCAAATCGCGTGGTTTTGACCAAGCGGAGATTATCTTAAAGAACGAGCAGACGAAATTTTACCGCATTAGTCTTGGTACAGAGCATTCGATGGATGCGGGTTATGCCAAAGCTAGTGAATTAAAAGCGTCCAAGAAAGTAGACATTTGGGTGTATAAGGCGCTATAAGATATGAACCAACGCATCGAACAACAAGCAATAGAACGCAAAAACCAACGCAAAGCCTTGGCCATCACGATCGTGATTCAAGGTTTGCTGTTCTTGTTGTTTTGGTATGCAAAAATCTGGTCCGCAGAAGAAATGAAGCTGGAATTGCCAGAACCCGGTTTCGAAGTGAATTATGGAACGGATGACGAAGGTGGAGGAAATGTCCAATCTTATAATCACGCGAGCGATTTGCCTAATAACGACGAATCACAACCAGCTGAAAAAGAAATCGAAGTAGCTTCGGTTACCAAAGCCAAACCGACGCCTAGCTCGAAAGAAACAGTCATTTCTTCGGTAGTTAAAAGCCCAGTGAGCATTTCTGAGAATACAAAAAAGACAACCACCGTTTCCACAAAGCCAACACCTGAGCCAGAAGAGAAAATTGACGAGGGTGCTTTATTCAAGAAAAAAACAACCAGTAACGGTACACGTGGCACCAATCCAAATCCAGGAGGAAACTCGAATGGTCCAGATGCAGGAAAAATAGGGGATAAAGGTAGTCCGAACGGCAAAATCAATAATTCAACAAATTACTCCGGTAATGGTACTGGGAGCGGGGATGGCTCTGGCTCTTCGTCCGTGAATATTTCAGGCTGGAGAATTGCTAATCGTCCTAATGTCAAAGATGATACGGGTGAAACAGGTATGATTCGATTCACAATCAAAATCGATGAGGACGGAAATATCATCAAATTAGTGATTGCGGAGAATTCATTCTCTAATTCTTTGGCACAGAAATACAAAAGAGCCATCGAAAAATCTAAATTCATCAAAACGTCTTCAGGCCCAAGCCCGAAAGAAGCGACCGGGTCTATCACCTTCCGCGTAGGAGAAAGATAGGCATCCGATGAATTATTCCGAGTCCATTTCCTTTTTGTATGCACAATTGCCGGTATTTCACCGGGAAGGAGCTAAAGCCTATAAACCTGGTTTAGGCAATATAGAGGCGCTTTGTGAAATCATGGGTCAACCGCAGGATTATTTTAAGTCCTTACATATTGCTGGAACGAATGGAAAGGGGAGTTCCTCCCATTTTATGGCCTCCATTCTTCAGGAACACGGATATAAGGTAGGATTATATACTTCTCCACATCTTCATTCCTTTACAGAACGAATTAAAATCAATGGAATTCAAGTCGCTGAGGAATGGGTGGCTGATTTTGTTTCTTCCAGATTAGACCTCATTGAAAAAGTACGACCGTCTTTTTTTGAATGGACCGTCATTATGGCCTTCACCTATTTCAAAGAGCAACAGGTCGATTTTGCGATTATTGAAACGGGCTTAGGCGGTCGATTGGATTCGACGAATATCATTTCACCTTTGGCTTGCCTGATCACGAACATCAGTTTTGACCACCAGGATTTACTGGGGGATACCTTAGAAAAAATTGCTTCAGAAAAGGCTGGGATTATTAAATCACAGATACCGGTTACGATCAGTGAAAAACAGCTAGAAACGTCTGAGGTTTTCCTTGCCAAAGCTTCTTCCGTAAATGCCCCTTTACAATTTGCTTCAGATGTAGTGAGAGCATCAGATTTCACTTTCACAAGCCCCACTTGGGGTGAAATGAAAGTAAATAGCCCTTACAAAGGCCATTACCAGCAAAAAAACATCCGTGGTGTTTTGGCTTGGTGTGAGCAGATTCAATCCATCATTCCGCTTGAAGGGGCAAAAATCAGGAATGGAATTGAGCAAACCCGAGTGAATACCGGTTTACAAGGCCGCTGGGAAATTTTAGGGGAAAGTCCTAAAATCATTGCTGACACGGGACATAACAAAAGTGGCATAACAGAGATTATGCAACAAATACATCAAGAGGGTTTCGATCATTTGACCATTATTCTCGGGATGGTAGCAGATAAGGACATCGATTCGGTCTTATCCTTATTTCCTACGGACGCCAGCTACTATTTTTGCCAAGCAAACAACCCGAGAGCGATCTCCGCTTTAGAACTTCAAAAATTAGCAGCATCTAAAGGACTGAATGGTAACGTCATTCCTTCCGTGAACGAGGCCATTGCCCTCGCTAAATCAAATTCAAAACCTTCAGATGGGATTCTCATCTGTGGATCTACCTATCTCGTAGGAGAAATTACCTTTTAATTCGCGTACCCTTGAGCAGAAGAAAAACAGCCAAATACAATTTAGCCATCGCCTTAGACAATGTCATCCAAAGTCCGAAACCCATTTTCGGAACCTTGGCTGGTAAATGGAAATCGGATTACTTTAAAAATGACAGCTCATTAGTTTTAGAACTGGGCTGCGGCCGAGGAGAATACACGAATGGCTTAGGTAAACTATTTCCCGAGATGAATTTCATTGGAGTTGATGTTAAAGGAGATCGATTAGCACAAGGAGGGAGAGCTGCGAGAGAACTTGAATTAACGAATACCGCGTTTCTTCGCATCCATATGCAAGAGATAGACGAACAGTTTGCGGAAAATGAGGTCGATGAAATTTGGATTACGTTTCCGGACCCTCGTCTTCGGGATCGGGATGAGAAACGACGCCTCACTTTTCATACCTTTCTAAATCGCTATAAGAAAATCTTGAAGCCAGGAGGTATTCTTCACCTTAAAACCGATTCTTTGCCTTTCTTCGAATTTTCAGAGGGCTCGCTAACTGAAAATGGTTGGGACATCATCGTCAAGACGAATGATCTATACACATCCGAATGGATGGACGATCACTTTGGAATCAAAACACGCTTCGAGGAGATGTTCTACGA
>JAURHT010000249.1 GCA_030833145.1 Aquirufa sp. | reverse complement strand
TGGAATTCGATGCAAAAAAATTCTTCTGGTGGCGTGCATTCAAAGAAGTGGGAACCGGTGTGGCAGGGGATTTATTCATCCACTTGCTAAGCGGAACACACTTTATGACGAACTCAAACGGACCGGAGACAATTTTCTCCACCGGCCAATTCAGCCATTGGAACGATGGCCGAAACTTGCCAGATGTCATGTCAGGAGTCATGCAATATGGCAACACGGCAGAACATCCTGCCTTCCAATTAACGCTTCAAGTGAACTTCGTGAGTGGAACGGGGGGGCAAGAGGTGATTCGTTTGATTGGTTCTGAAGGAGTAATGGATGTGAAGGGCAACACGATTTCAGTGAAGCATAGCATCATGCCAGAGGCTCCGGGTTTTGGCGGCTATGACTCCGTGTTTACCTTCTCGAAAAGTATGCAGGAAGAAATGACCCGCGAATACAACGCTAAATGGACGGAAGCACAACGCAAACGCCCTATCAAGGAGGATGTGATTTTCAAAGCGCCTCCAGGATACGATGAGCACGTAGATCACTTCACCCACTTCTTTGATGCGATCCGAAATGGCACATCTGTAGTGGAAGATGCGGCGTTCGGTTTTAGAGCGGCAGCGCCAGCTTTAGATTGTAACGAAAGTTATTTCCAAAAGAAGATCATTCAGTGGGATCCAGTGAATATGAAATTGAAGTAAAGATAAAAGCCTCAGATCATTCGATTTGGGGCTTTTTTATAACCACTTATCTGTCGATATGACCGCTTAATAAAAGAGCGGATTTATATCTGTTGCGGGCTGTAATTTTCTGAAATTATGGAAAACGAAATCAAAAAAAACATCTCGAACCCGGCAGCATTAGAAAGCTTGTATCGTTCGAACCCTGCTGCTTTTAGCCGTGCTTTTGAAGCGGCTTATCCACAAATCTCCCATGAGGTCGCTGCCCAAATTTGGCAGGAACGTTTAGCTGTTTCCTCTACGTCTTGGGGCTCTAAAAACGATTGGATTTTGCTGGTGGCTTTCGCGGTACTTGCCGGATTCTTTATGCAGCTTCCGGATCTAGTGCATCTTTCACATGACCGCTATTTCCCGCGTAACATGTCGTTTTTTGTGATGCCCGGAATAGGCGCCTACTTTGCTTACAAGCGAGGGCTGGGTTTGCGGGAACTCCTTTGGCCAATCGCCACCTTAGTGGTATCCATCCTTTTTATCAATTTGTTGCCGGAGAAAAGCACCACCTTGCTGTTAACCTGCCTGCATATTCCTATTTTAATTTGGTTAGCGGTGGGATCCATTTTTGCGGGATCTGATGCTGGCAAGCGGATGGATTTCTTGCGTTACCATGGAGACTTAGTGGTGATGACAGTAGTTATCGGGTTAGCAGGAGGATTGTTTACGGCCTTAACGTTGAATCTGTTTAATTTAGTACAGCTTAAAATAGACGATTTTTATTTCCGCTATATCGTTCTTTCTATCCTTCCTTCGGTGCCGCTTTTTGCCACATTATTAGTGCGCCAAAACACCAGTTTAGTCAGCAAAATTTCCCCCGTGATCGCTCGTATTTTTACGCCCCTTGTTACGATCACCCTAGCTATTTTCTTAGTAGCTATTATTTTCACGGGGAAAGATCCCTACAATGACCGGGATTTTTTGCTGATCTTTAATGGGGTTTTGATAGGCGTAATGGCCTTGATTTTGTTTTCATTAGGTGAGGCGACAAAGCAACACGCCTCACGCATTCACCAGTATTTTTTGTTGGCCTTAGCCATCGTAGCCATCATTGATAATGGGATTGCCTTATCGGCGATTGGATTCCGATTAATGGAATATGGCGTCAGTGCAAATCGACTCGCTGTTTTAGGAAGTAATGCGCTGGTTATGGTACATTTAGTGTTAGTAACACGTCATTTATCCCGGTTTTTAAAGGGATTAGAAACGGTGGAGGGCATTGAAAATGGCCTGACTTCTTACCTGCCCTATTACGCTATTTGGGCGGCGATTGTGAGTTTTATATTCCCGTTGATCTTCTCTTTTAGCTAATAAAAAAGGCCCGGAATTCCGGGCCTTTCGTTTGATAGGGTTAGGGGTATATTATTGCATTTGCATCGCATCCATTCCGCCACCTGAATTGTTCTTTTTCATTTGGCTCATATCGAATTTACCGAAACGAAGCGAGAACGTCAGACGAATCATTTGCGGGTTCGAAAGGCGGAAAGAAGTCTGTGAGAATCCTTCGCCGAAAGAAACGCGGGTGTTTCCACGAGAACGTGTGATGTCATTAAAGGCAAGTGTTAAGGATGCCATATCATTTTTCAAGAAAGACTTTTTGATCGCTAAGTCAATGCCAAAGAATGGCTCAATATATCCCTGTGACGAGCTTTGCGCTTGCATGCCTGGAGGGCCTTGCATTTGTTGGCCAGAGGTTACAGGCACATTCGTTTTTCCTTGGTAATCACCAGACAACTGGATGCTCCACTTTTTGGGCAAAATAAACGTGTTATTTAGCTTCCCAAAAACAGACCACAAAGCTTCGTTCACCTGTGTCGCATCGATGTTC
>JAURHT010000157.1 GCA_030833145.1 Aquirufa sp. | reverse complement strand
GTCCGATAATTTTGTGGCGGTGATATTGACTATACCCAACCTATTAGAAGCATCATTAAAGGTAACCAAAGCGCCAATAACAATAGCGTAATTAATTAACTCTTGGCTGGATTTATAATTTTCAATAATAAATCGATATACTGGTTGATTATCATCTGACTCAGCTGGATCTTCAGTCGATTGATACTTCGAGTAGCCAAAAATATTCTCATTCACACCCAAAGCTCGTAAACCATTTAATTGAAATAAATTCCAGGCCGTGATATCATAAGTCAATGAATCTTCTAAAGCGATTACAGGATCCATTAAAGCTTGAATTAAAGGTGCTGATGGCTGCTTAGCAGCAATAAGTAATCCATGTGTATTCATGGGAGAAATCACTTGTTTCATGGAGGAATAGTCGTATACTGTTGAACTTTTCACGATGTCAGTATAAGTGAACTTAATCTGATTTTTCTCTAGCAATTGAATAAATTCCTGACCTTTTTCTAATTCCTTCTCCGGCACAAAATAATACGCAAACTTATTTGCCGGATTAGTTCTCGACTTGTCATGCACACCATAAAACGAAGCTTTCAAGCTTTCTGCATTCGCTAGCGACCATTCGACTAAATTTAGTGCCAAAGCCGAGTGATGCTTCACACGATCCACCAAGGAAATCGTGTCGCCGTCACTTTTGGCAGCAATTAATCCACCTCTAATTCCCCCTTGCTCTAGGGTCATTCCTAGAGCGCCATTTAAAACAGGGTAGGTGTCTCCGTAGCCTGGGTATAATAAATCGTACACTTCAGAAGTGAAATAAGGCCATTTCTTTTCATCGAATAACTTCGAAAAAGATCGACCTACACTTTCTTGTAAATCCTTTGTCGACTGCGCAATGAAATTCAAATAAGGCTTCGCTGCCGGTGGAAAATAATAGGAGTGTTGGAAACTTTGCTCATGAAAATCCGCGTGCATCATGGGCATCCAAGAACGGTAGAACTTTAAACGCTGCTGTGTCTCTTTCTGTGTCTGCCAAACCCAATCGCGGTTTAAGTCAAAGGAGAAATGATTGTAACGGCCTGAAGTAATACCCTCGAAATGCTCCTGATCGTTTGGATCCGCATTTCCTCCTGCAATGTAATTTCGGCGATTGTATTGCGTCACGTAGGCATCGCGGCCATCTGGATTGATGCAAGGATCAATTAAAATAACATAAGGAATGGATATATTCGGTTTGGAAATCAAAGCATACAAGGTATTCAAGGCAGCTTCGCTTCCAGCCGCTTCATTGCCATGTACATTAAAAGATAGATTGATAATCACTGGGAGTGAAGGGTCAGCTTTTTCACCTTGGATACGCTTCTGGTGATTTTGCTGCACTTGCTCCAGACTCACACCAATAGGTAGATTCGCGATGACCATTTGGCCTTGTTCACGTCCTTCGCTGGTATATCCATAAACCTGCCATTGCGCTAAACCATTGCTTTGTGTCGCTAAATAACGGCTATAGGCAACAATCTGATGGTGGTAGGTGAATTTTGTTCCGATAGGATAGCCTAAAAATTCTTCAGGCGATTTAATCTGTGCAGAAAGGCTTACACTAAAAAGTAATAAGAAGAATGCAATGATATTTTTCATTATGCTAATTTGGTTTGCAATAAAATTAAATAAAAGGAGGTAAATTAAGCAGTGTTTTAGCTTTTATATAAAATAAATCAACATGGCATTACCTCTAAACGAAGATCAACCTACTTTAAAGAATTCGGAATCTACCTCGTATACGATTCCACTCATCTTAGTCACTAGCTTATTCTTCTTGTGGGGATTGGCTAATAGTCTAAATGGTTCTCTCGTTAAACAGTTCCAAACTGCACTTGATTTACAACGCTGGCAAGCCAATATTGTGGAAACGGCCTTTTATTTTGGCTATTTCGCGATGGCACTTCCAGCCGGATATGTGATGAAGAAAATGGGCTATAAAGCAGGAATCCTAATGGGCTTAGTACTTTATGCAGCCGGTTCTTTTTTATTTTACCCTGCAGCTGAAGTACGGATTTACGGATTTTTCTTAGCCGCTTTGTTCTTAATGGCTTCTGGAATTGCCTTTTTAGAAACAGCTGCAAACTTGTATGTGACAGTATTAGGAGATCCTAAAAAAGGAGATTTTCGATTGAACTTAGCTCAATCCTTTAATGGAATGAGTATTATTCTAGGACCCATCATAGGCGGTTTATTCATCTTTTCAGACAAAGAATACACGCGAGAAATGATACAAGCGCTTCCTACCGCAGAAGCTGAAGCGATTCGAGTTAGCCAAGCGGCGTCCGTGCAAATGCCTTATTTAATTATTGGGGGCGTGGTTGCATTAGTGGCCATCCTATTTGTATTCACTAAAATGCCTGAATTACAATCGGCAGAAGAATCTACTAGCAAAGTAACCATAGCCAGTTTATTAAAGCGTAAACATTTAGTTTTAGGGATATTAGCCCAGTTTTTAAATGTGGGGGCGCAGGTTTCACTTTGGGGGAATTTTGTGGATTTGAAATTGGATTTAGCCAAAAACGATAATTTGTGGATTGTAGATAAAATCTACCAAATCTCAGAGAATATGAGTCCAACACAAATCGCCAGCTTCCATGCCTCTTTTGCGTTTATTTTGTTTTTGATCGGTCGTTTCTTAGGAACCTATTTGATGGGAAAAATTGCCTCTAATAAAGTCTTAGGAGCCTACGCCATCGGTGCTGTGATTTCAGTGGCTGTTGCCATGTTTGGAGGTGGCATTGCGGCTTTATTAGCCTTAATAGCCGTTTATTTCTTTCAATCGATCATGTTTCCAACCATTTTTGCCTTATCCTGTAAAGGTTTAGGGGATGGATCTAAATTAGCGTCATCTCTAATTATCATGTCTATTGTAGGTGGAGCCATTATTCCGCCTGTCACCGCTGCTCTATTCAAAATCGGCACCGTAGCCGCATTATGTGTACCATTGCTGTGTTTCGCATACATTGTATTTTTTGCTTACAAAGGATTTGAAATCAAAGACTAATGCAACGATTTATCTTATTTCTAGACCTGAAGGAGGATCCTCAATTAATCAAGGAGTATGAGAAATACCATGAGTCAATTCCTGCTGAAATTGAAGAAAGTATATTTTCATCCGGAATAGAATCGATGCATATCTTTCGTTTTGAGAATAGACTTTGCATGGAAATTATAGCGAATGATGACTTTAGTTTCGCCAAAAAAGGGGAGATGGACTCCCTTAACCCAGCCGTGCAAGCCTGGGAAACCTTGATGTCGAATTACCAAAAAACAATCCCAGGAACTCCAGTAGGAGCCAAATGGGTACTAGCCAATCCTATATTTAGCCTAACAAAATGAGCCAAACATTCTTACAAATCAACCCAACTGACAATTTATTAGTAGCCTTACAAGATCTACCAAAAGGAACAGTTATCCAGCATAATGGCAATGTAATCACGCTTCAAGATGATATAGCTGCCAAACATAAATTCACCACTGAGGCTATTGCCAAAGATGGCAGAGCGACCATGTATGGCGTTTTAGTGGGTTTAGCTAGTCAGGATATACCCAAAGGTGGGCTCATTCATACCTTTAATTTACATCATGCTGCCACGGATTTCAAAGGCAAGCAAGAAGCATACCATTGGACAGCACCCGATGTCTCTAAATTCACGAACAGAACATTCAACGGCTATCACCGCGCAGATGGCCAAGTAGGGACTCAAAATTATTGGCTTGTCATTCCCTTAGTTTTCTGCGAAAACAGAAATATCGAATTATTAAAGAATGCATTCTTAAATGGTTTGGGCTTCCAAAAGATGGATCCATTCACTCAAAAGGTTCAACAATTAGGAAAACAACTAGCTGAAGGTAAAGCGCTAGAAATAGATACAGCTTCTTCTGCTTCGGTTTTGGTACATAAATCAGCCCAATTTCCGAACGTAGATGGCATCAAATTCTTAACACATGAAAGTGGTTGTGGCGAGAATAAAGACGATTCCTTAAATCTATGCGCCTTATTAGCAGGTTATTGCCTAAATCCAAATGTAGGAGGAATCACCGTTTTAAGTTTAGGTTGCCAACATTCTCAAATTGAGGTATTTAAAGAAAAGCTAAAAGAGAAAGACCCTAACTTTTCTAAGCCATTGTACATTTTTGAGCAACAACAAGATAATGGGAGTGGAGTAGAGAATATGTTGAATGAAGTGATTCTGCAGACATTTAAGGGTCTGGTAGAAATCAACAAACAAACCCGTAAACCGGCTCCCTTATCGGCTTTACGCGTAGGTGTTAAATGTGGTGGATCTGATGGTTTC
>JAURHT010000304.1 GCA_030833145.1 Aquirufa sp. | reverse complement strand
GGCCGCTCAAGGCTATTCCTCTTTTTCAGATTTAATTGATTTAGCACTTTTACAAGACGCACCTCAGCCTTCCGCCCCTAATACCTGGGTGAACACGGTGCCTGCCGCTTCCCAGACGAATTCTGGTGAAACGGGAACTTGGTACCGGGAATTCAATTATTGGTGGTTTAATTTAATGCATAAAGAGGGGCTGGCGATGCGCGAGAAAATGGTGCTCTTTTTACACAATCATTTTGCGAACGAGCGAGATAAAGTAGTTTATCCCCAAAACATGTACACCCAGAATGCCCTGTTTCGCAAATACGCGCTAGGCAATTTCAAACAGCTCGTGAAGGATATTTCCAAAGATCCATCCATGCTCATCTACTTAGATGGGAACAATTCGCGTGGCTCAGTTCCAAATGAAAACTATGCCCGCGAGCTTTTGGAATTATTTACGATGGGTATCGGTAACTACACAGAAACCGATGTAAAGCAAGCGGCAAAAGTGCTCTCTGGCTGGCAGGTGAGTGGTTTAACAGCCACCTTTGTTCCTGCGCGCTGGTATACAGAAGCTTCTGTTACGGTATTGGGCAAGACAGCGAAATTCGATATGAATACGCTGATTGATCATATTTTTACCCAAAAAGCCACCGCCGAATTCATTTGCCGAAAACTCTACAAGGAATTTGTCTATTATAAGCCGAACGAAGTTTTTGTTTCTGAAATGGCAACGGTTTTCCGTGCCAACAACTTCGAGATGAAGCCGCTTTTGAAGTTTTTATTCTCTTCAGAGGAGTTTTATACGCCGGCTTACATAGGAGCGAAAATTAAAAACCCTACCGAGCTAATGGTAGGCGCCTCTAAACTCTTAGAATTAGCCGCACCGGACTACATCAATATGTATGAGTTGTCCAAAGTGCTTCAAATGCAATTATTCCAGCCGCCCGATGTGGCCGGCTGGCCGGGTCAACGGGAATGGATTTCCTCCACAACCTATTCTTACCGAGGTGGTTTCACGGATTCCTTAATCACTGGGAAGCGTTATAATGGCGTAAATGTCACCGGAAAACTTTCCGCCGTGCCTTATGCGCAGACTTTTCAGAACTCCGAAAAAGCAATTGAATTTGTGGATGATGTTTGTCAGCTTTTTCTGGCGTTTCCACCTACTGTAAAGAAGAAAGCCTTCTTGCTAGAAACCCTATTAGGCGGAACCATTGTGAAAAACTGGTCTACCTATACGCCCGGAGCAAACGTGAGTTTGCAGCAATTTTTCAAAGCCGTGATGCGTTTACCTGAATTCCAACTTTGCTAATCATGAAAAAGGAGCTAACTAGATCGGAATTTTTGCGGAGAATGGCATTGCTGTCAGGGGGTGTCGGATTAGGTATTTCAGGTATCCCGGGTCAGGCCTATGCGCAAATGCCCGCTGGGCTTGCCGCCTCCGTGCCCGAAGGAAATGCCTTGGTGATCATTCAATTAGTGGGAGGTAACGATGGTTTAAATACCGTCATTCCGGCTGAAAATGATATTTACATCGCTAAGCGACCAGATATTGCTATTAAAAAAGTCGATGCACTAGCCTTGAAAAATGGGATGTATTTGCATCCCTCGATGACCGGCATTAAATCTTTGTATGATCAAGGAAATGTGTCTATCATCCAAAACGTCGGATATGCAAACCCGAATCGTTCCCATTTCCGCGCCACCGATATTTGGAATACGGGGTCTGATGCGAATGTGGTTTGGGAGGAAGGCTGGGCGGCTCGTTTTTTGGCAGAAAAATACCCTGCCTATCCTATAGCGATGCCTTCGCATCCCATGGCGATACAGCTAGGCTCGGTCGAATCCTTGTTATTTCAATCTGACCTTGGTCGCTTCGGGACCGTTTTCGAAGATCCTAACCTCTTCTATCAACTCGTTTCTGGCACTTTGACGGACGACGAAATACCGCCGGCTACGCTATTAGGAGACGAGTTAGCCTTTTTGAAGCAAATTTCAAGCACCTCCTTACAGTACTCAACGGTTATCCGTGATAAGGCCCTATTGGGTAAAAACGCGCTCACCTATCCAGCCACTAACCTG
>JAURHT010000025.1 GCA_030833145.1 Aquirufa sp. | reverse complement strand
GTCCACAAAACTGAAACCTGCCGGAGCCTGCTTCTTGTGATCTTGAAAATGCTTCACCAGTTCGTTCGCCTTGATGGCCTGCTCCATACCCACCTTAGGCAACAAGCCGCCGGAAAATAGGATCACGAAGAGAACGAAAGCAATGACATTTTTCATTCCCCAAATGTAACAAAAATTCGAATTTTTCACCCATATTTATGTTTTCATTTTAATTTAAGATGGAAAGACAGCCTAAATCATGGATGAAATAAATCTTTTGTGGCATCAGCTCACTGATTCTGAAACCATTATCCGTTCTGGATTGATGGTGATTACCCTGATTGTATTCGCTGAGAATGGCCTTTTCTTCGCTTTTTTCCTTCCCGGAGATTATTTATTGTTTTTGACGGGAGTTTTTGGGGGTACGGGCGTGCTTAAGGAGCCTTTGAGCTCGCTTTTATTGAGTATTTTTCTGGCTGCCGTCATCGGTTCCCTCGTGGGTTATTTAGTGGGACGCTTTTTCGGAAAATCGCTCATAAACAGGCCAGATGGCTGGTTTTACAAGAAGAAACACCTAGAATCGACCCGGGAGTTTTTTGACAAATACGGATTTAGTGCGCTGGTGATCAGTCGCTTTTTGCCTATAGTTCGGACTTTTACTCCCATTTTGGCGGGCATTAGCCACCTTTCTTGGTACAAATTTATCCTGCTGAATATCGTGGGAGGCGGACTATGGGTGGGTATTTTAGTGACGGGAGGGTATTATTTAGGCCAAAGTTTCCCCGGCATCATCAACTACGTACAATACATCATCTTATTCTTCCTCGCAATCACCACCTTTACCGTGATTAAAGGCTATTTGAAATTGAGACAATGATCGAGCAATTTGGATATGTAGCGGCATTTTTAGGCGCAGGAATCCTTTTCCTAGGCTTGATCTTAACGCTTGCCCGCTTCATCCGCCCCAATCGCCCCAATGTCGAGAAAAATTCGACCTACGAATCTGGTGAAGCACCCGTAGGAAATGCCAATATTCGCTTTAATCCGCGCTTTTATGTGATTGCGCTACTCTTTGTCTTATTCGAAATCGAATTAGTTTTTCTGTTTCCCACAGCTACTTTATTGAAAAATAAAGAACTCTCGGCTGCGGCACCAGAGTTCCCGATGTACGCGGTTATCGAGATTTTATTGTTTGTAGGAATCCTGGCTTTGGGATTGGCTTTTGCTTGGGTGAAAGGCTATTTGAACTGGGAAAAACCAGAAACGGCCGCCGAGAAATTGAACATTCCGATCCCAGATAGCGTTTACGATAACATCAGAACAAAACACGCTGCTACTAAATGATGAATCATAAAACGCATTCCTTTGCTTCGTTGAACGCATTCTCCAAGCTGCTACTGGATTATTTAGCGGAGAAGCCTGAGTTGAAAGCGTTTTACAACAATGGTCCACAGATCTCAAATTTCAAAGAGCAAATTGCTTCTAAAAGCACATTCCCCACGACTTCTCGGGCAGTCTTACAAACGGTTTTAACGGAGCAATATGCCTCGATAGGCGCTGAAATGCCAGCTGTGGATCTTCGCGATGAAAATACCTTTACCGTCACGACGGGGCATCAATTAAATAGCTATACAGGTCCGCTGTATGTGATTTATAAGTTGGTCTCCACCATTAACTTGGCGCGAAAACTTCAAAAAGCTTATCCCGCTCAGCGCTTTGTGCCGGTCTATTGGATGGCGACGGAGGACCACGATTTTGAAGAGATTAATCACTTCTTTGCTTTTGGGACGAAATACGAATGGAATACACCCCAAAAAGGTGCCGTAGGTCGCTTTTCTCTAAGTGATTTCCCGAAGATCCCGTTTAGAAACGAGATTTTCGACAAGGCCTATTCAGAAGGTAAAACTCTTTCTGAAGCAGTGAGAATGTATATGCACGCGCTTTTCGGCGCTGAAGGTTTAGTCTGTCTCGATGCAGACGATGTACGGTTGAAGTCGATTTTTGGTCCTATCATGGAGGCGGATTTGAAACAACAAGTGCACGAACCCATCGTACGGGCAACTACGGAGAAATTAGAGGCTTTAGGCTATAAAACACAGGTTTCGGCGCGTCCGGTGAACTTGTTTGAATTAACCGAAAATGATCGCGTTCGTTTAGAGGCAGGCGATTCTGTTAATATCACGGATGCTAGCCCGAATGTGATCTTGCGTCCCTTGTACCAAGAAGTCATTTTACCTAACCTGGCCTACATCGGTGGCCCGGCGGAGGTGGCGTATTGGTTGCAATTGAAAGGTATTTTCGATTTACACCAGGTTCCGTTCCCTATTTTATTGCCGCGCAACTTTGCGATCGTGAAGACGCAAAAGCAGGCGGAGAAAGCGGAGAAATTAGGCTTGAGTTTAGCGGATTTGTTTAAAAACGAATTAGCGCTACGACGCGATTTTGTGGCGGGACGCACGACGCATCAGCTAGATACAGTCGGTGAGACGAAAGCCTTACAGCCTATTTTAACGGAATTAGCTGCACGCGCAAAAGCCATCGACCCTACCTTAGAAGCGAGCGTTCTCGCAGAGCAGGCGCGTTGGACGAAAGGTTTGGAACGATTAGCGAAGAAATTAAAGCGCGCGGAAGAGCGTAATCAGGGGGATGAGGTGAGACAGGTTTTGGCCTTAAAAGAAGCTTTATTTCCTGTGGGAGAATGGCAAGAGCGCCACACAAACTTCCTCGAATTCGCGAGCGATCACCCAGATTTTATACAAGATTTACTTAAGACATTCGATCCACTGAACTTCGAATTCTACGAAATAACCCTATAATGCCCGAAAAACTAAGTCCGTCAGACTTCCTCGAAGCCGCAAAAACATACCCGGTGCTCGATGTGCGATCGCCTGGCGAATATGCGCGGGCAAGGATTCCTGGGGCCATTTCCTTTCCTATTTTTGATGATGCACAACGCGCTGCGGTGGGTACCTGTTATAAACAAAAAGGCAAAGATCAGGCAATTGAATTAGGCTTGGAATACGTGGGTCCACAACTCGCGGCTTGGGTAAAAAAGGCCAAAAAACTAGCCGTCGACAACACCGTTCTGGTCCATTGCTGGCGCGGAGGAATGCGAAGTGGCAGTATGGCCTGGCTTTTTGAGACGGCCGGATTGAAGGTTAAAATCCTCGTGGGAGGTTATAAGGCCTATCGTAATGAAGTATTGGCCATTTTTGATCGACCGATTCCCTTCCGCGTTTTGGGTGGGAAGACGGGATCTGGGAAGACGGAAATCTTGCACGAATTAGTGAAAAGAGGGCATCAAGTCTTGGATTTAGAAGGAATTGCGCACCATCGGGGATCTGCTTTTGGGCATTTAGGTCTGGAGGTGCAGCCTACGAGTGAGCATTTTGAGAATGAGGTGCACCGCGTTTTGTGCAGTTTTGATTATAGCCGCGAGATCTGGGTGGAGGATGAAAGTCGCCACATAGGTCAGGTTTTTATGGGTGCACCACTCTATAATCAGCTCCGGGAGGCGCCAGTGGTGTTTTTAGATATCGAACCGGTCTACCGTTTACCCCATTTAGTGAACGTGTATGCGTCTTATCCGAAGGAGGAATTGGCCAAAGCTTTGGGCAAAATAAAGAAACGCTTAGGCCTGGACCGCTACGCCATCGCGATGGAAGCACTGGAGGCAGGCGACTTTAGTTTAGTAGCAGAAATCACGCTGCATTACTACGATAAGGCCTATATGTATGGCCTTGAATTACGGAACGAATCAAAAATCACCCGCATCGAAGTCCACACGCTGGACCCGGTCGAACAAACCGATTTACTTTTACAACATGCTACCTAAGTCCTTTTTAGACAAGCTATTAGCACAACACCAGCAGACGCCCCCCTTCCCGGCGACGTCTGACATTAAAAAGTTGTTCACGAAAATCGTTTTGACGCTTTTCCCGGAGCAAACGCGCGTCCATTTTAAGGAAACGGCTGAATTAGTGGCGGTTTGGGAAAGTATCGAAAACGGGCTAGAAAGCCTGTTGCATTCGATGAAAGACCAGCTTTCTGAAGAACCAGTGGTCATTGCACAGCGCTTTTTAGGCCAAATACCAGCCATCTATGACCTCTTGCAAACGGACGTAGAAGCCATGGTGGCGGGCGACCCGGCAGCGACCACCTCTTATGAGGTAATTCGCACCTATCCAGGCTTTTATGCCTTGGCCTTTTACCGTTTGGCGCACGGATTGCACCAGGAAAAAGTGCCGTTGATTCCGCGGATTTTGACAGAATATGCGCATTCCAAAACCGGTATCGACATCCACCCCGGCGCCAGCATCGGTCGCTATTTCTTTATGGACCACGGTACCGGAATTGTGATTGGAGAAACCTCCGTCATTGGCGAACGAGTTAAATTATACCAAGGGGTAACCCTAGGGGCCCTTTCCGTCGACAAATCGATGGCCTCCACGAAGCGCCATCCTACCATCGAAGACGGCGTGGTTATCTACTCCGGCGCCACCATTTTAGGCGGTGAAACGATTGTAGGAAAAGACTCGATCATCGGCGGAAACGTCTGGTTAACCCGCAGCGTTGCCCCTAATACAAAGATTTACCACCAAGAGAACGTCAAAGTTATCCAAGATTAATATGAGCCAGCTATTAGATTTAGTCGGAAACACGCCCTTAGTTGAATTATCGCGTTTGAACCCGAACCCGAAAGTCAAGATTTTTGGGAAGTTAGAGGGCAATAATCCGGGAGGTTCGGTCAAAGACCGTGCCGCGAAAAACATGATCGAAGGCGCCATCCAACGCGGTGAATTAAAGGCAGGAATGAAGCTCATCGAAGCGACTTCTGGTAACACGGGAATCGCATTAGCTATGATTGCGCGCTTATATGACATCGAGATCGAATTAGCGATGCCTTCAAATTCTACGCGTGAACGTGTGTTGACGATGGAGGCTTTTGGGGCTACCGTAACGCTGACAGAAACCATCGAATCCGCGCGTGATTATGCGGTTGAAAAAGCGGCGACCGGCGAATTCTTTATGTTGAATCAGTTCGAGAATCCAGATAATTATTTAGCTCATTACAGAACCACGGGACCCGAAATCTACCGCGACACGAAAGGCGCTGTCACGCATTTCGTCAGTTCCATGGGCACCACAGGTACCATTATGGGCACGTCGATGTACTTGAAGGAACAAAATCCAGCCATCCAAATCGTAGGCTGCCAGCCCACAGACGGCTCGAAAATCCCCGGAATTCGCCGCTGGCCAATCGAATACCGACCTAAAATCTATGACCCCTCCCGCGTAGACCGCGTCATGGATATTTCAGAAGCAGATGCAACCGCGATGACTAGAGCACTTGCCAAAGTCGAGGGCGTCTTCGGAGGCATGAGTAGTGGCGGTAGTGTTTTAGCCAGCTTGCGCTTAGCGACTGAGTTAGAGGAGGGTGTGATTGTGTGTATCATTTGCGACCGCGGAGATCGCTATTTATCGAGCGGACTTTTTGGCGAATAAATCCCCGCTTTGCGAGATTTCTTTGTTTTTTTTAAGCCAAGATTGGGATTAAATAAAATTATACTTATTTTTGCACTCCCGATTAACGCGGGGAATTGAGGTGGATTAGCTCAGTTGGTAGAGCATCGGATTGAAAATCCGTGTGTCCCCGGTTCGAGTCCGGGATCTACCACTTCAATGAATAAAGACCCTAACAGCGATGTTAGGGTCTTTTGTTTTAAGGGGAATTTACACCTAATCACCAGACTTATACATCCCTATCGCATAAAGCGGAATAATCTGGACGTTAGGGATTTGGCCAAAATTCTCCAAAGAGGTTCGAATCCCCGTCATTAGTTTCTTTTCTTCCAAGAATCGATACAAGCTTTGCATCGCGCCTTTGGTACCTGATTTGACTTCGATGGGTAGAATTTGCCCTTTGTGTTGGATGACATAATCCACTTCAGACTGTGCATTCTTACTTTCTCTTTGCCAATAATGTAAGTCCCAATTTTCGTAACATGAGGTGTTTTTAATCAATTCAAGCCCCACGAACATTTCAGCTATATTCCCCTTGTTGATGACGGATAAATCACTCTCTAAGAGCATTTCAGACATATTTAATCCTAAAATACGTTGGAAAATTCCCGTATCGAATAACAAAAACTTCCGCTTTTTCACATTAATTTCCGCCCCCAATGGCAATCCGTTACAACTCGAATGCGTAACCGGGTATATTATACCCGCCAAGGTTAACAAATCCAAGCCTTGTTTAACTTGCATATTTGTCAGATTGGTATTGCCAAAAGTATAAGTAAACTTATTCCCCACTTGTTGAACCACCGAACTAAATACTTCTCTAATTCGGATAGCGGGAACTCGATTCCGGAATTTGGCAAAATCCGCTTGAATCGATATCACTAAATCATCTAAAATACGCTGCACTTCTAACATATCTCCATTTCGAACATAAGAGCTAACCACTTCAGGCATTCCTCCTATGATTAAAAACTTCTTCAAATAATGGTTCAATTTTTCGTGAATCAAATCAGGTAGTTCAACGGCAAATCCAGCGCTCATCACATAATCAATCAGTCCCGCTTCACCATTCGCCAGTAAAAACTCCCGAAAAGATAAAGGGTATAGAAAAATAGATCGAACCCGCCCCACTCCGTAAGACGGAACCTCCGATAAAGCGAATTCCAATAGAGAACCTGCGGCGATTACATGCAATTGAGGCATTTTTTCATAGAAATACCTTAGTGCAGAAATGGCAGGAATGCATGCTTGAATTTCATCAAAAAACACCAGGGTCTTCCCCTCTACAATAGGGACATTCAACAAAAGTGTCAGCTGTTCGCACAGTTCGACGGGGGAAATGGATTTCTCAAATAGCGCCGAAAATTGCGGATTTTCATCAAAATTTACTTCGACGAAATGATCAAATGATTTTGCCAAATGCCTCACAGCCGAGGACTTCCCTACTTGCCTAGCACCCCGCAACAATAAAGGCTTCCTATCGCGCTGATTTCGCCACTTTTCAAGCTCTTGATCAATAATTCTGGGGATGTAGCTCATTGTTTTGTTAAAAATCCAAACCAATATTACTACTTAAATGATAAAAATCCAAACCAATAATGGACTCATTATGCTAAAAATCCAAACCAATGTAAAATAATCGCTCTGCGATGAAACAAGTTTTCAGCTATTGACAAAAAGTGTCAACACCCGAAATCAGCCCATAGTAAAATACATTTTTTTTACTATTTTTAGGAGAAATTACCTCCTATGCGCAAATTCCTCCTAAGTCTCATTGAACAATTCGGTTACAAAGTCACAAAATTCGATCGCAAGGCCGCTGGGCCCTACGCGGACATTCAGGACAAAACCTTTTGGAGCTTTTATGAGAAATGCCAGCCCTACACGATGACCTCGGTAGAGCGGATGTTTGCCTTGTATCAGGCAACTAACTACGTGATTGATCAAAACATTCCGGGGGATTTTGTGGAATGTGGCGTTTGGCGTGGGGGATCGTCGCTGATGGTGGCGCAGGTGTTAGCGCACCGCGGGGTGAGCGATCGACACCTTTATTTATACGATACCTTTGAGGGAATGTCTGAACCTACGGCGGAGGATGTGGATTTTAGGGGCCAAAAAGCCGACCAAATGCTCGAGCAAACCCAGGACCAGAAGGAGACTTCGGTTTGGTGTTTGGCAAACTTAGACGACGTTAAATTAACGATGTCGAACAGCGCTTTTCCATCAGAAAACATCCACTACGTGGAGGGAAAAGTGGAAGATACGATTCCTATCACCATACCCGCTGGCGCCATCGCCCTATTGCGTTTAGACACAGACTGGTATACCTCCACCAAACACGAATTGATCCATTTATATCCTTCCTTAAGCGAAAGCGGTGTTCTGATCATCGACGATTATGGCCACTGGGAGGGCTGCCGCAAAGCGGTGAACGAGTATTTCGCAGAGCAAAAGACTTCGATTTTATTACAGAGAATTGACTACACGGGCCGTTTGGCGATAAAAAAATAAACCTATGCGCATCCTATTCTTAACCCTTTTAGCCTTCAGCACATTCGCACAGCAAAAACAACAAAAACCGATGCGTTTGTGGTACGATAAGCCGGCGACGTATTTTGAAGAGGCACTTGTGCTCGGAAATGGGAAGCAGGGGGCGACGGTTTTTGGCGGGACTAAGAGCGACAAAATATTTTTGAATGATCTGACTTTGTGGTCTGGGGAGCCGATGGATCCCTATATGAACAAGGAGGCGTATAAAAATTTGCCGGCGGTCCGCGAGGCTTTGCGTCTGGAAAATTACAAGGCGGCGGATTCTTTGGTCCGTAAAATACAAGGCAAATTCTCCGAGTCCTATGCGCCGCTGGGAACCTTATATGTCGATTTTAATCACGAGAATCCGACGGAATACCGCCGCGAATTGAATTTAGACAAGGCGGTTTCGACGGTGCATTACCACGCGGGCACGAACGAGATTCGCAAGGAATATTTCTTCTCGCATCCGGACAATGTGTTCGTGATTCACTTAACGAGTAAGGAGAAAAAAGGGTTGAATTTTACGGTTCAATTCAAGTCCTTGTTGCGTTATTCGACGAAATCGACCATTAATCACCTACACGCAAAGGGCACGGCGCCGGTGCGGGCGGATCCGAATTATGTGCGCAAAAAAGGGAATCCCATTATGTTTGATGAGAACAAAGGAACGCGTTTTGCTTCGGATATTTTGATTCAATCCGCAGATGGGAAAGTCGTGAGAACGGATTCGACGTTGCAGATGGTGGGCGGAACGGATGCGACGATTTTGGTTACGATGGCGACGAGTTTTAATGGTTTTGACAAGAGCCCATCGAAAGAGGGTTTGAATGAGGATGAGCTTTCTGAGAAGCGTTTGCAGGCGGCTAGCTTTAAGGGTGCGGAGCAATTATTAGCGCGCCATTTAGCGGATTACCAGCCCTATTTCAAGCGCGTGAACTTGAGTTTACCGGCGGATAATGCGCCAGAATTGCCTACGGATGAGCGGTTAAGACGTTATGCCAAAGGCGAGAAAGACAACTACCTCGAAACGCTTTACTTCCAGTTTGGGCGTTATTTATTGATCTCGAGCTCGCGGACGCCGGGTGTTCCAGCGAACTTGCAAGGACTTTGGAATCCACACATTCAACCGCCTTGGTCGAGTAATTATACGATGAACATTAATGCCGAAGAGAATTATTGGCTGGCGGAAAATACGAATTTGAGCGAGATGCACGCGCCGTTTTTAGGCTTCTTAGAGAACTTGGAAAAGACGGGGCGCATTACGGCGAAGACCTTTTACGATGCGCCGGGTTGGGTGGTTCACCACAATTCGGACATTTGGGCGATGTCGAATCCCGTGGGGGATTTCGGAAACGGAGATCCGAGCTGGGCGAACTGGCCTATGGGCGCGACCTGGGCTTCGACCCATTTGTGGGAGCATTATTTGTTCACGCAGGACAAGAAATTCTTAGAGGCGAAGGCCTATCCTTTGATGCGGGGAGCGGCAGAATTCTGCCTATACTGGTTAATTGAGGACAAAAATGGGCGTTTGATCACGTCTCCTTCGACTTCCCCGGAGAACAAATTCATCACACCTACGGGCTACCAAGGCGCGACGGCTTACGGGGCAACGGCGGATTTGGCGATGATACGCGAATTGTTTTTGGACTTAATTGCGGCTGAAAAAATCCTCCAAAAAGATCCGGCTTTCCAGGCGTCTTTAGAAAAGGCTTTGACACGAATACTGCCGTATCAAGTAGGTGCGAAAGGCAATCTTCAAGAATGGTATTTCGACTGGGAGGACACGGATCCGAAACACCGCCACCAATCACATTTATACGGTTTATACCCGGGAACGCACGTGACGGTGGCAGAAACGCCAACGATTGCAGCGGCGGCGAAAAAGACCTTAGAAATCAAAGGAGATGAGACAACGGGCTGGTCCAAAGGCTGGAGAATTAACCTCTGGGCACGTCTGCGCGACGGAGATCACGCCTATAAAATGTACCGCGAACTCTTGAAATACGTAGAACCAGACGGCGTAAAAGTGAACTACGCCCGCGGCGGTGGTACCTACCCGAACTTGTTCGACGCCCACCCTCCTTTCCAAATCGATGGTAACTTTGGTGGCTCAGCGGCAGTGGCCGAGATGTTAATTCAATCCACACCGGAATTAATCGAAACTCTTCCAGCTTTACCGGCGGCTTGGGCTTCCGAGGGATCAGTTTCTGGCTTGAAAACACGTGGCGGATTCGAGGTTTCGATGAGCTGGAAAGACGGAAAAGTGACGTCCCTGCACCTGAAAGGAATGAAAGGAAGCACAGCGAAAATCAAGGTGAATGGCGAGATTAAAAGTTTGTTGATAAAAACGGGAGAAGTTCACGTTTTGTGAACTACGCTACCAGCGAACTCACCCAGTCCTGATACAATTCCGTTTCAATCTGAACGGCCACGGCGGCGTGCTGTTCCCAGTCTGGCCAAGTGGCTTTTAATTGGGAGATCATCTCCTCTAGGTGCCCCTCTTCTTCCACGATAATGGATTTCACTTGGACTTTTGATTTTGTCTCTGTGAGGATTTGCTGGTAAATCGGATACAATTCGTCTGCGCGTAATTCGATGGCGTAGGTGACTAATAAATAGGCCGCCCATTTTACATCGTAGCCGGTAAGGCCCAGTTTTTTCTTCACATATTGGCTGACACGCAGGTCTAATACGTCTAGGTAGAAACGGGAAGAGCGCGGGTTGATTAAAAAAGAATCGTCGTAGGTCTCGAAACCGGTCGGGACTAATTTGCTGATTTGCTTCTTGAGGTAATAGGCGTGACGGTGTTCTTCAGCGGCGTGCTTTAAGATGATCAGGCTTACTTCTTTTTTGTGCTCAAACTTGGAAATTTTACGAGCGCCAGAATTTTCCATGAAGGAAAGCGTGTTCAAAAAACGGGCATGGGATTCAGGATTCGCCACTAAGGTGGCGATAGTTTGAGCAGTGTTCATGATTGACTTAGGCAAAATGTGTAGACAAAGATAGGCCAAAGACAAAAATTTTCTATCTTTAATCTCCAACAAAAATCAACGAATGAAAAAATTTAAACCTTTTTGGCTGGGAGCCCTGTTCCTCTTCGTGAGCACGTCTCTCTTTTCTCAAGTCACTTTCCCGATTAATGACGTCGCAAGTCCGTCGAATGGCTATTATGCCTTCACGAACGCGACCATCGTGAAAGATGCAAAAACGACTTTAACCAAGGCGACTTTGGTGATTAAAAACGGTAAGATCGAATCGGTCGGAGCTGTGGCCGTCCCTAAAGACGCGGTGGTGATCGACTGCGGCGGAAAATACATTTATCCGTCTTTCATCGATATTTACAGCGATTACGGCATGTCAGCCGTGACGGCAGGTGGCGGAAATTACCGTTCTCCGTCCCAAATGATTTCAAACACAAAAGGCCCTTATTCTTGGAATCAGGCTATTAAATCGGAGGTTTCGCACGCGAAATTGTTCGAGGTGAATGATTCGAAGGCGAAGGAATTGCGCAAGCTGGGCTTTGGCACGGTTTTAACCCACCAAATGGACGGAATCTCTCGTGGAACCGGCGTTTTCGTGAGTTTAGCGAAGCAAAGAGAAAACTTGGTGGTCTTGAAAGAGAAAGCTTCGGCGCATTATTCCTTTAATAAGGGATCGTCTACGCAGGATTATCCAGGTTCATTGATGGGTTCGATTGCACTTTTACGCCAAAACTTCTTAGACGCCGCTTGGTACAAATCGAAGCCGGCGAAAGAGGGAACGAATTTATCTTTGGCCTCCTTTAATGAGATCCAAGCGCTTCCTCAAATCTTCGAGGTTAGTGACAAATGGTCTGCTTTACGTGCGGACAAAATCGGCGATGAGTTTGGCGTTCAATACATTATCAAAGCGAGCGGTAACGAATACCAGCGTATCGACGAGATGAAAGCGACGAATGCGAAATTCATTTTGCCTTTGGACTTCCCGCAAGCGATGGATTTAGAGGATCCTACGGACGCACGTTTCGTGAACGTGGCGGACATGAAGCACTGGGAATTAGCCCCTACGAACCCAGCAACATTTGAAAAAGCGGGTTTATCGTTCGCGATCACGGCGAATGGATTAAAAGATGTGAGTAGCTTTATGCCTAATCTCCGCAAGGCAATTCAATACGGTTTAAGCGAGCAAAAAGCTTTAGAGGCCTTGACTTCAACTCCAGCAACTATCTTAGGCGTTTCTGACATGGTCGGAAGTCTGGATGCAGGCAAATTAGCGAACTTCGTGATCACGAATGGTCCCGTTTTCGCAGATAAAACAGCCATCATTGAGAACTGGGTGCAAGGGGAAGGGTATCCGATAGCGAAGGAGCAATGGAATTCGTTGGCAGGAAAATACGATTTACAATTAGGCGCGAACAAGGCGACTTTAAGCATCTCAGGCGAGCCAGGAGGGTATAAAGTTCAGATTTTGGCCAAAGACACAACCTCAGTTGACTTCACCCAAAAAGAATCCCTTATCAACTTAAGCTTCTCATCGAAAGCAGACAAAGGCAAGCGCACACGCTTGAGCGGAACGTTCGGCGACGCGAGCTTCACGGGAACAGGCCAATTAGCGAACGGCGACTGGATTTCGTGGAAAGCAACGGCTTCCGCGGCGGCAGATACGGTAGCGAAAAAAGCAGGTAAGAAAGAAGATAAATTGGAATTAGGATCCGTGATTTACCCATTTGCGGGATACGGAACACCTAAGCCAGCAACGGCCGAAACGATCTTGATCAAGAACGCGACGGTTTGGACGAATGAAAAAGCTGGCGTTTTAAAGGACAGCGATGTCTTATTAAAGAACGGTAAAATCGCGGCGATCGGCAAAGGATTGAAAGATCCAACGGCGCGCGTGATCGACGGAACGGGCAAACACGTGACGGCGGGAATCATCGACGAACACTCCCACATCGCTGGAACGGGCGGCATTAACGAATGTTCACAATCCGTAACAGCAGAGGTGCGTATTCAAGATGTGATCGACCCAGATGACATTGATATCTACCGTCAATTAAGCGGTGGCGTAACGTCTAGCCACATCTTGCACGGATCCTGTAACACGATCGGTGGCCAAACGCAATTATTGAAGTTGCGCTGGGGTGCTAACGCAGAAGGGATGAAGTTTGCGAACTGGGATCCGTTCATCAAGTTCGCCTTGGGCGAGAACGTTAAACGCTCTTGGAACACGTCGAATCCTCGTTTCCCAGACACGCGTATGGGTGTGGAGCAGGTGTTGATGGATGCGTTCACGCGTGCGAGAGACTATGAAAAACAAGGTCCTGGCAAGCGCATTGACTTGGAATTAGAGACATTGGTGGAGATTTTGAACCACAAACGTTTCATCACGTGCCACTCGTATGTACAGAGTGAGATCAACGCGATGATGAAGGTGGCGGATCATTTTGGATTCACGGTGAACACGTTTACCCACATTTTGGAAGGTTATAAAGTAGCTGATATTATGGCCAAACACGGTGCGAATGCCTCGACATTCTCCGATTGGTGGACCTATAAAATGGAGGTAACAGATGCGATTCCACAAAATGCGTACTTGATGCAAAAGACGGGCGTGAACGTGGCGATTAATTCGGATGATGCGGAAATGGCGCGTCGTTTGAATCAAGAAGCAGCGAAATCAGTCAAATACGCGGGTATGTCGGAGGAAGAAGCCTTGAAAATGGTGACCTTGAATCCTGCCAAAATGTTACACGTCGCTGACCGCGTCGGTTCCATCAAGGAAGGCAAAGATGCGGATATCGTGGTTTGGTCAGACAATCCACTATCGATTTATGCGAAATCGGAGCACACGATTGTAGATGGCGCTGTGGTTTTCGATCGCGCGGCAGATTTAATTCGCCAAGCGGAATTGAAAGCAGAAAAACAACGCTTAGTGCAAAAGATGATAGGCGCGAAAAAAGGCGGTGCATCGACTCGTCCAGCGACCCCATCGTACAAGGCGGAAAACGAATGCGAGGAGGATCACCACCACGGAAACAGCATTTGGGACCGTATTTCGAACCGTTGGGCTAACACTGAAAACTAAGATTCAAGATGAAAAAACAGATCATATATACTCTTTTCTTTGCGCTTAGCGGCCTTTCGGCTTTCGCGCAAGAAACCATGCACCCATCCCCTGCCCAAAGCAAGACCATCGTCATCACCGGCGGTACAATCCACGTGGGCAACGGGACCATCATCGAAAACGGCACACTCGTTCTCGAAAAAGGCAAAATCAAAACCGTTTCTGCCACTCCCGTGACTATTTCAGGCGACGTAGAGCGCATTGATGCCACAGGTAAGCAAGTCTATCCAGGCTTAATCGCCCCTAATTCAAGCTTAGGTTTAGTGGAATTCGCTTCCACGAAATCGACCATCGACATCGAGGAATTAGGCGAAATGAACCCGAACATTCGTTCGATCGTAGCCTATAATACCGATTCGAAAATCATCAACACGGTGCGTTCGAATGGCGTTTTATTAGCGCAAATCACGCCGCAGGGTGGGATGATTCCTGGTTCTTCTAGCGTCGTACAATTAGATGCTTGGAACTGGCAAGATGCCGCTTACGCGATGGACAACGGTATTCACTTTAAGATGCCAGCCTTGATTAACCGTCCAGCTGCTTTTCAAAGAAGAGGAGCGAACGCGGATCCAGTGGCGGCGGGGTTGGCGCGCCTCGAAGAGGCGCGGTCCTTTTTTAAGGAAGCAAAAGCATATCTAAACGAGAAGACCCATACAAGCACAAACTTGAAGTTCGAAGCCACTAGAGGCTTATTCGACGGAAGCAAGCCCTTTTTCGTGCACTGCGACTTAGTGAAGGAGATGCTGGCGGCCATTAATTTTGCCAAAGAATTCAACTTCAAACTTGTCCTCGTAGGAGCCACAGACAGCTGGATGATTGCGGATATTTTGAAGGAGAATAAGGTTTCTGTGATTTTGGGAGAAATCCACAGCCTACCTGCCTCAGAAGACGATGCAGTAGATCAACCCTATAAGACACCAGGAATGCTTCAAAAAGCCGGCGTTTTATTCTCGATGGGCTTCGAAGCAGGAGATGGAAACTGGCGCCAACGCGACCTTCCATTCCACGCTGGGACCATGTCTGCTTATGGAATGACAAAGGAAGAAGCGCTTTCTGCGATTACGTTGAACGCTGCTAAAATCTTGGGTATCGCTGACCGCACCGGCAGCATCGAAGCGGGCAAAGATGCAAACGTAATCATCTCTACAGGTGATGTGTTGGATATGCGTTCGAGCGTTTTGACTCATGCCTATATTCAAGGCCGTGCCCTGAATTTGGACAACAAACATTCCCAATTATTTGAGCGTTATAAGTACAAGTACAACGTGAAATAAATTGAATTAAAGTTTACTCTAAAAAGTCCTCAAAAGCCGATTTTGTCTTTTGAGGACTTTTTTTATACTATCAATGCGTCTCATTATCAGTGTTTTCATAAAGTTCTATATAATTGTGGCTTAAGTTTTGTTTTTGCGTTTATTCTCTGAATATTATCAAAAATATAACTGTAACCACTAATAAATATGAAAACCAAACTCGTCTTTTCGACCGTTTTGATCAAGTCGCGCTTGACACTTCGGATGACACAACAGGAGGTCGCCTCCGCAGTAGGAGTTTCCCAAAGCGCCTACAATTATTGGGAATCCGGAAAACATTATCCAAACGCCACTAAAATTTACCTACTCATCCAAGTCTTGAAGATTCCCATCGAGGATGTGTTCTCCGCTTAAATTTTTCTTACCTTTGGGGGGATGATTCGCCTCAGCATTTTACTTTTATTTAGTCTTCTCGCGTGCACCAGCTCCCCTGAGCCGGCCACCCATTTCTATGACTGGAATAAAGAGCTGAACCGCCTATCATCTTCCCCCCTTTCGGTAAAAAAGACCGTCATCCTCGACGGCACAGCAGAAGTCATTGATTCGGTTCAGGTGGATTTGGCCAAAGAATGGGCCCTCTTCCGCGAAGCCGACCTCAACAAACCTGCCTACGCCCTCAGTTATGAGAATCGCAGCACCCCTGGCCTGATCCATTACGTGCTGAAAAAAGGCGAAGACCTTCCCGTTCGTACCTTCCAAATCGCTTTAGACTCATCCGGCAGACCGGTTACCGTTGATTTTGAGATCTCTTCGGAGAATTTAATTTACCTTACCTCCAAAAAACTCTCCATGCACCTGGTCTCAGGTCGCGTCGTTTCCTACTCTATTTCAGGATCTCAAGCTCTGCGCTGGTTTTCATCGCCTACTCGCTATTCGGTTAGTGGGGTGGTGTTGTAGCGCGGCGCGCTAGTCATCGCTGCGCGATTTAGTCGTCACTGCGTGACTTAGTCACGACTGTGTCGTTCAGTCATTGCTTCGCAATTTAGTCGGGTCGCTGTGCGAGGTCATCGCTACGCGATTTAGTCGCGACGATGTCGACTTAGCTGAGATTATAAAGTAGAGAGTATAGATTTATTATTTCCTGATAGAAAAATCAATAATGGCCCTGAAGTGCCTGAAACGGCATAGTGTTAAAATACCAGCGAGGTATGCAAAGGCGTTTTCAGGTATTGACACTTTTTGTCAATACCTGAAAATCGAGTTTATAGATTTGGCCAATTATTCACAAAAAGAGCTTTTAAAAGAGCTCAACACCTAATACTCTCGCTCTTGACACATTGTGTCAATACCTGAAAATCGACTTTAACGCCGGACGATTTATTTTACCAAAGACCATTCAACGCGTATCGGAGCCATTGTGAACTGCTAGGCGATTCTGAACTATCCTACTTATTGTTAACAAAAAGCTATTCAGAACAATCAGAGCCTTTATTGCGTTTGATACTAGGCACTCAACCAAGGGCGAGCGCGAAAACATGGAAATAATTCGTATTTTTAAGGCATGATTTTACGGACAGAGAATTTAGTCAAGAAATACGGCCAGCGATTAGTGAATGATCACATTTCGTATCAGGTGGCGCAAGGGGAGATTGTGGGATTGTTGGGGCCAAATGGCGCGGGTAAAACTACGTCTTTTTACATCGCGACGGGATTAGTGAAGCCGAATGAGGGGAAAGTGTTTTTGGATGATTTGGACGTAACGGACTTGCCTATGTATAAGCGGGCGAGATTAGGAATCGGTTATTTAGCACAGGAGGCATCGGTTTTTAGGACTTTGAGTGTGGAGGAAAATATTCAGGCGGTGTTAGAGATGACGGATTTGTCGAAAGCGGCGCAGAAAGAGAAGGTGGAGAGTTTATTGGAGGAGTTTTCTTTGACGCATGTGCGGAAAAGTTTAGGCCAGGTGCTTTCTGGGGGTGAGAGGAGAAGAACGGAGATTGCGAGGGCGCTGGCGGTGGATCCTAAGTTTATTCTGTTGGATGAGCCGTTTGCGGGGGTCGATCCCATCGCAGTGGAGGAGATTCAGACGATTGTGTCGAAGTTGAAATACCGGAATATTGGAATCTTGATTACGGATCATAATGTGGATGAGACGCTGTCAATTACGGATAGGGCTTATTTGCTTTTTGAGGGAAAGATTTTGAAGGCGGGGACGCCACGAGAATTAGCGGATGACGAACAAGTTCGTCGGTTGTATTTAGGTAAAAACTTTAAGCTTAGAGAAAATCAGCGATGAAAAAGGAGACGATTGCGATACATGGGAGTCATTTGAAGGATGAGACGGCGGGGGCGATTGCGGCGCCGGTGTTTTTGACGACGACTTTTGAACGGGCTTTGGATGGAACTTATCCGAAAGGCCACATGTATTCTCGCAACTCCAACCCAAACCGCACGGCACTTGAAAAAGGCCTGGCGGCCTTAGAAGGAGCGTCGCGAGGCTTCGCCTTCGGCTCAGGCCTCGCTGCCGTCAACGCCGTCTTCCAATGCCTTCAATCCGGAGACCACATATTGATGCCAGAAGTCGGTTATTATGCCTCCTATAAACTGGCGGAAGAAATTTTAGGCCCTTGGGGTCTTGAGGTGACGCAGGTGGATATGACGGATTTGGAAGCAGTAGAAAAAGCGGTACAAAAAAATACGAAACTCATCTGGGCAGAGACGCCAGCAAATCCGATGCTGAGCATCTCAGATATTAAAGGTCTGTCAACTATCGCTAAAAAATACGGGCTAAAATTAGGCGTGGATAATACGATGGGCACACCAGTGCTCCAAAACCCCATTGCTCACGGCGCGGACATCGTAATGCACGCGACGACGAAGTACATTGGTGGGCACTCGGACATCATGGGTGGGGCGGTGCTGGTAAAAGAGGATGATGAGTGGGCGAAAAGAATTGAACGCGTCCAGATTTTGATGGGGGCGACGCCTAATCCCTTGGATTGCTATTTGTTAGCAAGGGGATTGAAGACTTTGCCTTTGAGAATGCGCGAGCACAGCGCGAATGCTTTGGAACTCGCGAAGCGTTTGGAAAAACACCCCAAAGTAGAAAGAGTACATTACCCTGGCTTGGAATCACATCCGCAGCACGCTTTGGCAAAGGCTCAAATGCCTCAGGGCTTCAGCGGCATGATCGCTTTACAAGTGAAAACGGGGGAAATAGAAACGAGGGAGATGGCGGGTAAACTGCAGATTTTCCAACAAGCAACCAGCCTAGGTGGCGTAGAATCGCTGGTAGAACACCGCAAGTCCATTGAAGGACCGCAAAGTACGACTCCGGGAAACCTGTTGCGTTTCTCGATCGGACTGGAACATGTGGATGATTTATGGGCGGACTTAGAACAAGCCCTAGCATCGATTTAGAGATCCTTCTCTAATTTCACCTCGACTTCTTTATCGATTCCTTTCAATTCGACACGCTGACGTTTGTAGCCAGACTTCGAAACAGAGATAAAATTGTATTGCTTTTCGTCAATCTTGATTTCGATAGGTGTTTTTCCTACGTAATAACCGTTTAATATCACTTCCGCTCCAATAGGATCACTTTTCACTGTGATAGTCTTCGTAGCAGGTGCCACAAACGAACTTAATGCACTGATTAGCAATACGATAAGAATATTTTTCATGTAGGCTTCGAATTAATAATCCGAAATTACCGAAAAATAAATGAAATTTTATACCGAGGGCTAAAAATATCGAGTAACTGATAATTGCATTTGTGTGTTTAACACATTCTTATCGAGCACCCACTCATAATTGCGCATCCAGGCAAAATTTAACTTGCCGGTGAGGGAAAAAGACCCGACCCGTTTTTGGAAATACCCTCCCCACATCAGGTCCACCCATTTTGCGTCATAGTTACTAAACGCATCATAAAAATAGTCCATGTTGTGGGCATAGCGTTCGATAGTAAAGCCTGCGATGGAAGATGGGCGAACGAAGGCGAGGTCGAAGGTTTGGAGATTTGATCCGGGACCAATGCCGGCGCCCAGTACCTGACCTTCATGAGTATAGCCGTGGCGAACAAAATCGTGGCGGTACCAAGGACCATTATTGCGGACTAATCGGTCAGCCGTCATTTCCATGGAAGTGTTCTCCAAAGCGAGGCGAACATAGCGCCCTTTGGACTGTGGAAAAACTTTGCGCATACCGAATAAATAGGCGCGCGAGTGCTCGTTAGATAGAAACCAATCCCAAAAGCTAGTCGAATAATCATTCCAACCCACCTCACCATAGACCTCTAGATGCGACGCAGGAAAGACCCAGCGAGCAGAGAAAGAGGCGAGCTGATCCCTTCTTTTGGCATCCTCTAAAGGCGCATTTTTCTTCTCAAAAGGCAAGATAAACGGAAAAACATCTGTCAGACCAGAGCCCATATCGGAAGTGTAAATGTGGAATGCGCGGGAAAAACCGAGGAATAATCCGGGCACCCAGCGCGGCTGGTAATTAATTGTCAAAGCAGAAATGTAGCGCGCATCCGTGGATTTTGGCTCTAAATAATTCACTCCGTTCACTACGTAATCTGACGCCACGGGTTGCACTCCTGACCCCTCGAGACGCCCGCCAACCAGCTGAAATTCGAAAGCGCCCAGAAAAGTTTTTAAAGGTTTAACGCTATTAAATGTCCCGTGCAAGAAGCCAGGGGCATTATTCGACATGATTAACGAATTTCTGAATCCTGGCCCCCACCAAAGATTCTCCGTGGAAATTCCGACGGAGACAGAACGGGAAGAAAGGCGGAGGGCACTTTGGCCTATACGAAAACGGGAATAAGAAGACGTCCCAAAACGCTCCGGGATATCCGAACTATTCCATAAAACGAGCATAGGAGCGCGCAATGGGCCTTGAAGAGAGAAAGTTTCAAACTCGCGGTTCTCGGCGTACACGAACTCCGGCATCACTTGGAGGCTGAGTGCCTTGTATTTCAGAAAATAACC
>JAURHT010000102.1 GCA_030833145.1 Aquirufa sp. | reverse complement strand
TCAGCTGAAAGTGCACCAGCAGGAAATGATAACGTCCAAAATGTCCCAAGGGGATTTGAATGGCGTGACGATGAACCAGCTACGTTGGTTTATGCGATGCCATTAGATAGTGGTTTTATTAAAAAGCAGGTTGAATATCATGATGCAGTTTATGCGTTAGCTTCTCCATTTACGCTAGCGCCTAAGGAGTTGTTTAAAACTAAAACGCGATTTGCCGATGTAACCTGGGGTAACAATAAAGTTGCTTTAGTTACTGAAGTATTGCGTGGAAAGCAGACTTCAAAAGTGAGTCTTTATGCTCCTGCCACGGGTACGATGGAGTTGTTGTATGAGAGGAACTTAACAGATGCCTACCGAAACCCGGGCAGTCCTGTTCGTACGAAGAATAGCTTGGGACGTGACGTCATTCAGCTGACCGATGGCGGAACTAAAATACTTATGAATAACACCGTGGGCTCTTCTGATAAGGGTGATTTGCCCTTTCTTGCCAAATTTGATTTAGCAACGAAGAAGAAAGAGATCATTTGGCGTGCGAAAGAGGGAAGTTTTGAAATGGTCGAAGAGGTGATCGATGCGGAAAAATTGCAGGTATTAACGCGTAAGGAATCACAAACGGATGTGCCTAATTATTTCATCAAAAACCTATTGAATCCAGCTCAAGATAAAGCATTAACTCATTTTGAAAATCCATACCCTAATTTGGTTGGGATTACAAAGGAGAAGATCAAATACAAGCGTGCAGATGGGGTCGATTTAACAGGAGATTTGTACTTGCCTAAAGGGTATAATAAGGAAAAAGATGGTCCATTGCCGGTATTGATTTGGGCATATCCACGTGAATTTAATTCGGCGGCGGATGCCGCGCAAATTCGTGGAAGTAAAGACCGTTTTACAACCTTGAGCTGGGCATCGCCTATTTACTATGCGACGCAAGGATACGCCATCTTGGATAATGCTGAAATGCCCATCGTTTCTACGGATGCTAGCAAGAAACCGAATGACAATTTTGTGGAGCAGTTGAAGCTAAATGCTTCCGCAGCGATTGACCATTTAGTTCAATTAGGCGTAGGTGATCGTAAACGTATGGCAGTGGGGGGACATAGTTATGGTGCCTTTATGACGGCCAATTTATTGGCCCATACCGATTTGTTTAAGGCGGGTATTGCACGTAGTGGGGCTTATAACAGGACGCTAACGCCGTTTGGCTTCCAAAATGAAGACCGTACCTACTGGCAAGCACCGCAATTGTATTACGAGATGAGCCCATTCAGTTATGCGGATAAAATCAAAGAACCGATTTTATTAGTGCACGGCGAGCAAGATGATAACACGGGTACATTCCCCATCAACTCCGAGCGTTTATATGCTGCTTTGAAAGGAAACGGTGGAACCACTCGTTTTGTCTACTTACCTTATGAAGCGCACAGCTATAGAGGGAAAGAAAACGTTTTACACTTGCTATGGGAGCAATTCCAATGGTTAGAAAAATACGTCAAGTAAGGCGAAAAAAAGGAAGCAAAAGAGGGCGCCCCGCAGGGGCGCCCTCTTTTTATGTACATACGCTGCATTTTTATGCTTTATGCTTTTAAAAAGAGAGGCGGCCCGCAGGGCCGCCCTCTTTTGATATACATACGCAGCATTTTTATGCTTTGTGCTTTATTCTTTATGCTTTAAAACGTTACCAAATCTTAATCCGATCTTCCGGCTTCTTATATAACTTATCACCCGGTTTCACATCGAAAGCCTTGTACCAAGCATCCATATTGACTGGAGCACCGATGGTACGGTATTGGTTAGGTGAGTGAGGATCTGTTAATACCTGTTGTGCTTCCGTTTCTGGAAGTGAGGAACCTCTCCAAACTTGTGCCCAAGCTAAGAAGAAGCGTTGGTCAGGAGAGAAGCCATCGATTTTCTTCGTTGACTTTCCTTGTTTCGTCATTTTGAACGCTTCGTAAGCCATATTCAAACCACCTAAGTCACCGATGTTTTCGCCCATCGTTAATTTACCATTGACGTGGATTGTGTCTTGAACGGTGTATGCATCAAATTGCTTTCCTAAAAGCTCTGTTCTCGCTTTGAATTTCGCCAAATCGTCTTTTGTCCACCAGTTACGTAAAGTTCCGTCCTTGTCGTATTGGCTTCCAGAATCATCGAATCCGTGTGACATTTCGTGACCGATTACGGCACCGATTCCACCATAGTTGATCGCGTCATCTGCGTCAGCTGCGAAGAATGGGAATTGTAAGATACCTGCCGGGAAAACGATTTCGTTCATCACTGGGCTATAGTAGGCGTTTACTGTTGGTGGCGTCATGCCCCATTTGCTTCTGTCCACTGGTTTTCCTAATTGTGCTAAGTTTTCTTGGAAGCCCCAAGCACCTGCCCGACGGATGTTGCCGTAGTATTCGTTAGCAGAAATTTCTAAGCCATCATAATTTTTCCATTTGTCAGGATACCCGATTTTAGGCGTGAACGCGTTTAATTTTGCCAACGCTTTTTCCTTCGTCTCCGCGCTCATCCAATCTAATTTGTTGATTCGAACAGCGAAAGCCTTACGAAGATTCGCCACTAATTCCACCATTCTCGCTTTCGCTTCAGGTTTGAAATATTTAGCTACATACAATTGACCTAATAATTCACCTAAAGTGCCGTCTGTCATCGCTGACATACGTTGCCATCTTGGGGCTTGTACTTTTTGGCCTGATAATACTTGTGAATACGCAAAGCTCGCTTTCACGAATGGAGAGCTTAAATAGCCTGCGCTACCACGTAATAAATTCCACGTTAAATAGGTCTTCCAGGTCTCTACAGGAGTCTCAATTAATAGTTTATTAACCGTCTCGAAGAATTTAGGGGCACCTACTAGAATTGAATCTGGAGCAGATGTGCCAAAGTCTTGGAAAGTCAAGGCCCAGTTAAAGGCAGGAGTCTTTTGATTGAAATCAGCGAACGCAAACTTGTTATAAGTCTTGTATGGATCACGCATTTCGACACGTCCCATCTGCGCTTCAGCTAATTTCTTCTCTAATTGGAATACTGTTTCAGCATTTGCTTTTGCTTGTGCCTCCGGTGTTCCAGTCAGCGTAAATAAAGTCGCTACATACTTCTTGAATGCCTCTTGAATTTTCACGCTACGTGCATCATTCTTCAAATAGTAATCGCGATCTGGAAGTGAAGTTCCACCTTGGCCTAATTGCGGTACCATTTTCTCCACGTTCTTGCGATCCTGACCGATGTAGAAACCGAATAGGGGAGAACCAGCACCTGTTGAGCGCATACGTGCAATTTCGGTAACAATTTGCGATTTGAATTGCAATCCAGCGATGTGTTGTAAATCCGCTTGAATAGGAGTGTATCCTAATTTTTCAATAGCCAAACTATCCATTGCCGCCGCATAGAAATCAGCGACTCTTCTTTCGACTGAGCCAGCAGCAGCTTTCGTGCCTTTGGTTTCATCTAAAATGGTTTTAATCGCATTTATATTGAAATCACGCAATTGATTGAAAGCACCCCAACGTGTTTCTTTCGCTGGAATAGGGTTTTTTCTAACCCAAGGACCATTGGAATATTCTACGAAGTCATCACCTGCTTTTACGCTCAGGTTCATGTTATCGCGATCAATAAATTTTCCGGGTTTTTCTTGGGCATACAGGCTACTGCTTACTAAAACAGAACCTGCCATAACGAGTTGTAAGTATTTATTTTTCATTTAAAAAAGGTTGATGTGACATTAAATTAATTAATTTAATGTATCTAAACTACCGATATGAAAAAATTGTTACTAATCCTATCCTGCTTTTTTGCATTTGGCCTTTCTGTTTACGGCCAAAAACCCATGTCACATGAGATCATGATCAAGCTGAAGAAAGTAGGTGCCCCTAAAATTTCTCCAGATGGCCGCCATGTCATCTATTCTCGCATTGAAACGTCATACAATTTGGATGAACAAACTTCTGACCTCTGGATAGCTTCAACGGATGGATCTTCAGAGCCTAGAAAATTAACTAATTCAAAGGGAGGAGAGGACAATTACCAATGGTCTGCTGCTTCAGATAAGATTTATTTCATTGCCAAACGCGATGGCGACGAAGCCCCTCAATTTTACGTTTTACCGCTTTCGGGAGGTGAGGCACAACGCTTAACTACACTTTCCACCGGGGTAAGTGACGTTAAATTCTCCTCAGACGGCTCACGCATTATTTTCTCCAGCCGCGTTTTCCCTACTGCTTTCACGGACTCTGCTAGCAAAAAAATAGCAGAGGAAAAGAAGAAAATTAAGACCAAAGCACGTGTCTATCAATCGTTCCCGGTTCGCTATTGGGATTCTTGGCTTGATGAAAAGCAAGGTCATATCTTCACGATGGATCTAAAGTCAGGTTCAAAGCCCGTGAATTTAATGTCGAATGTAACTCTCGTGAATTCCCCAGGATTCCGTTTAGGTTCGTATAATTTAGGGGCAGATGGTAAATCGGTGGTGTTTACGGCAACTACGGAATACAATACTACTGCGTATCAATCGGCTAAATCAAATATTTATTCAGTTAGTTTATCGGGGGGTAAAGAAGTTGTACTCGTAAATGATGAGACGGATTACTCCACGGCTGAATTTACGGAAGATGGGAAATACCTGATTGCATCGGGTTCTGCCATCGGAAATAAATTGTATTACCTGAATCGCATTTACCGCTTTGATGCTTCGTCGATGTCTGCCAAAAAAGAGCTAGCCGCCACCCTCGATCGTCCCATCAACGATATGGAACTATTAGGTTCCTCCATCTTCGCCAGTATTGAAGACCAAGGGGTCGATCGCATCGTTGAGATTTCAGTGACCGATGGTTCTGTTAAACCTGTATTAGGGGCTGAAACAGGTTCTTATGCAGGTCTAAGTTTGTCCACTAATACGCGTGTTTTTGCGTATCAATACCAGAACGTTGCGACTCCGCCAGAGGTTTGGGTCTCAGCAAATGGTTCATTGAAAGCCATTTCGAAAGCGAATGAGGCTGTTTTAGCAGGGTTGGATTTACTAAAGCCAGAGGTGATTTGGACTAAATCATCCAGAGGTAAAATGATTCGTTCTGTGGTGTTAAAGCCAACTGGTTTTGACGCTTCGAAGAAATACCCACTCTTTGTTTTAATGCACGGCGGTCCAGCCAGTTCGTTCAAGGATGTTTTTGGATACCGTTGGAACCCCTACATTTTAGGATCAGCGGGCTACGTCATCGTGATGACCGACTACACCGGATCAGTAGGCTATGGCGAGAAGTTTGCTCAAGATATTCAGTTTGACCCATTCAAAGGTCCAGGCCAAGAAATTCAAGAAGGTGCGGCAGATGCCATCAAACGCTTCTCTTATATCGATGGCACCAAACAAGCCGCTGGCGGAGCATCCTATGGAGGCCACCTAGCCAACTGGATGCAAGCAACAACATCCCATTACAAATGCTTAATCTCACATGCGGGTTTAGTGAACTCGGAAGCTCAATGGGGAACTTCGGATGTGATTTGGGGTAGAGAGTTGATGAATGGAGGAGCACCTTGGGTACCGACAAAAACCTGGAAGGAACAAAATCCGATGCGCTTCGCGGCAAACTTCAAAACGCCCATGTTATTAACGGTAGGAGAAAACGATTTCCGTGTTCCTATCAACAATACTTTGGAAAACTGGAGCATTCACCAACGTCTTCAAATTCCAAGCAAGTTAATTGTCTTCCCTGGCGAAAACCACTGGATCCTAAATCCAGATAATTCGAAGTTCCACTATTCGGAAATTCAGAACTGGTTAGCCGCGTATTTAAAATAAAAAAAAGGCCTCGATCTGTATTTCGAGGCCTTTTTTTATAAGGTAATCATTTGTCCGGTTTTGACCGACTCGTCACACGCAAAAGCGATGCGTAAACTATTCACTGCATCCTCTACGTGATCCGTTAGGTCGATATTATTGTTAATCGCCTGTAGGAAATAGGCCTGCTCGCGATCGCAAAGACCTTGGTGGTCTGGCTCATCGGTTAGGTTAACCCACTCATCTTCCTTTGTAAATTCGTTTTTAGCATCGATGTCTGCGTGGTGAACACGAAGCGATTCTGTTTTCGTGTGTGATTCCACATCATCGGATTTGCCCTCTCCGCCGGCATTTTTTGCGACGATGGATACGGAGCCTTTGGGCCCAAAAACATCCTTCACAAAATACGCATTCTGCGAAATCATCGGACCCCAGCCTGCCTCGTACCAGCCCACGGATTCATCTTCAAAGTGAATCTGAAGTTGGCCGTAATTATAATTACCTGCCGGAATATCTTCTGTCATTCGCGCGCCGATGGCCGAAACCCGCATTGGTTTAGATCGCGTCATTTGGCACATTACATCGATATAGTGCACCCCACAATCGACGATAGGGCTTAGCGATTTCATCAAGTTGCGGTGCACATCCCACATGTAGCCGTGGGATTGTTGATTTAAGTTCATGCGCATGACCAACGGTTTTCCCATTGTCTTCGCAATCTCGATGAACTTAATCCAAGACGGATGATGGCGTAAAATATAGCCCACTACGAGTTTTTTACCACTCTTTTGAACAGCTTCTGCTACCCGAATGGCGCCTGCCAATGAATCAGCTATCGGTTTCTCTAAGAAAACGTGGCAACCTGCTTCCAATGCGGCGATGGAATAAGCTTCGTGGGTATCTGGGTAAGTGGAGATGCAAACGGCATCTGGCTTTGAGTCCGCTAGGGCGGTGTAATAGTCGTTGTACAGCTTTTGGCCTCCACCTAATGCTTCATTTAATATTTCCTTGCTATTTCC
>JAURHT010000150.1 GCA_030833145.1 Aquirufa sp. | reverse complement strand
TAATATGGAAAACGAATTCTTTAAAAATCGACTGAACATTACGCGCCGACATTTCTTTGGTCAGGCTGCGGCAGGTATAGGCGGATTAGCCCTGGGCTCCTTGCTCGTTCCTGAACTTTTCAAAGGGGATTCAGCGGGCCAGTCCCTTCCTTTAGGTGTTGCACATTTTGCCCCTAAAGCTAAGCGGGTCATTTATTTATGCCAAAACGGTGCCCCCTCCCAATACGAAAGTTTCGACTTCAAGCCTACCCTAAATAAGATGGCAGGCCAAGAATTACCCGACTCCATTCGAGGTGGCCAAAGGCTGACGGGAATGACCGCGTCTCAAGACAAATTCCCACTTGTGGGGTCCTATTATAATTTCAAGCAATACGGAAAATCGGGTACCTATATCAGCGATTTATTCCCACACATCGGATCAATCGCAGATGACATTTGTGTGATTCGCACGATGAACACGGACGCCATTAACCACGACCCGGCGTTGACATTTTTACAGACGGGAGCGCAGGTAGGGAATCGCCCTAGCATGGGCGCTTGGATGTCTTATGGACTAGGAAGTGAGAATAAAAATCTGCCTGCCTTTTGTGTGTTGCTGTCGCGGGGTAGAGGAAATGGACAAGGGGTATATTCAAAACTTTGGACCAATGGTTTCTTAGATTCTACCCACCAGGGCGTCGTTTTCAGCAGTTCTGAGGATCCCATCTTGTATTTAAATGATTCAGATGGCATCGATAAAGCAGGAAGAAGGCGCATGTTGGATCAACTCGCAGAATTAAATCACGAAGGTTTTGCGGAAAACAAGGATCCGGAAGTAGAGGCGAAAGTTCAGCAATATGAAATGGCCTACCGCATGCAAACCGCCGTTCCAGAATTAACCGATTTATCGAAGGAGCCCGATCACATCGTGAAAATGTATGGCCCAGAATGTCTGGTTCCGGGAACCTATGCAGCGAATGTTTTACTCGCGCGCAAGCTTTCAGAATCCGGTGTTCGCTTCGTCCAAATTTACCACCAAGGCTGGGACTCGCACGGAAACCTACCTAAGGAAATGGCGATGCAGGCGCAAGATGTAGATCGATCTTCGGCGGCCTTGATTACGGACTTAAAACAGCGCGGATTATTGGATGAAACGCTGGTAATCTGGGGCGGAGAATTCGGTCGCACAAACTATTGCCAAGGACAATATACCGTTGATAATTATGGTCGCGACCACCACCCGAGAGCCTACAGTATTTTCATGGCTGGCGGCGGAGTGAAAGCGGGATCAGTCTATGGCGAAACGGATGAATTCGGCTATAATGTGGTGAAAGACCCCGTGCATATTCATGATTTCCATGCCACCGTGCAACATTTGATGGGCATTAACCACGAACAATTAACGTATAAGCACTTAGGGCGCCGCTACCGACTAACGGATATCGCGGGGAATGTTTTACCGGGATTAATAGCCTAATGGGAAAGGTAGAAAAAATAGGAAACGTGATTTTGTGGGGGATACAAGGCTTCCTAGTTTTCCTCTTGATTTTTCAATCTAGCTTTGAGCTACCTCTTGCCGGAATCGGCCATTTGCATCCTTTAATTTTACACTTACCCATCGGATTCGGGGTATTATTAGTAGGTCTTTTTGCCATCAAAAAACAGCTTGACTCGTTCGAAATTTTAGCAGAATTTTTACTTTTATTAACCGCCATTTTCTCCACACTAACAGCAATTTTTGGTTTGTTTTTGGCCAAAGAAGGTGGTTACGAAACCGCTGCCTTGGATTGGCATCAGTGGTCAGGAGTGGCCGTTTCCTTTGTGTATTTCGGTTGGGTTATCGTCCGTAGAAATGTTCTTATGGGAGCTGCGCTGGGATTCATTGCCTTACTCTTCGCAGGGCATACCGGAGCGAGCATCACGCATGGGGAAGATTACTTGCGCTTGGGTGAGAAGTCCACCGAGATTACGCCTGAAAGTGTGGTTTTCGAAGACATCGTTCAACCTATTTTAAAGGCCAAATGTGAGTCCTGCCACAACGATCAAAAAACGAAAGGGGCACTCAAAATGAATAGCATTGCAAACTTGATGAAAGGTGGAAAGCATGGCGCCATTTTTAAGGCGGGCGATGCCCTTAATAGCCATTTGGTCCAGCGAATCAAGCTGCCTATGAATGCTAAAGAACATATGCCTCCGCTCGGTAAGGCACAATTAAGCCCAGATGAAATTACGATACTTACACTATGGGTAAAAGAAGGAGCCTCTTTTGATAAGACCTTAAAGGAATTTAGTCCTTCCTTTCAACAATTAATTACGCCCTCTACAGCCGCCAAAGCAACTAAAGAATATAATTTCTCTGCCGCATCTGAATCTACCATCGCGTCAGTAAACACGCCTTATTGTACGGTTTACCCCATCGCCTATGAATCTCCGGCATTGCAAGCAGACTTTTATGTAGCAGCTAAATTTGACCCTAAAACCTTATCCGATTTATCGCAGGTGAGCGAACAATTAGTGGGATTGCAGCTGTCTAAAATGCCCATTAAAAACGAAGACTTGTCAGTGGTTTCTAGCTTCCAAAACCTAGAAAAATTGAACCTTAATTTTACCTCCATTGACGACGCTGGAATAACCCAATTAAGCGGTCTTAACCACCTAGAAAAACTGTCTATTTCTGGAACAAAAGTGGGTAGGAATGCACTCGCGCAATTACTTCCCAAACTGAATACTTTACGAGAAATTCACCTCTGGAATACCCTCCTTTCTGCCACTGATTTAGCGGCCTTACAAAAGCAATTTCCGAAGATTAAATTCGATGCAGGTTACCTTCCTAAAGAGGAGCTGCTTCAAATTAATCCCCCCATTTTAGTGAATGAGAATTTGATTTTAAAACCCAGCGAAAAGCTCAACTTCAAACACACGCTGCGCGATGTCGTGTTCCACTATACGGTGAATGATTCGATTCCAGATTCAACTTCGGAGCTACAAACCAGAGCAGCCATTGCAATCAACAAGTACACCAAAGTCCGCATTCTAGCTACTAAACCCGGATGGCTCGCCAGCAAGCCCATTGATATGCGTGTATATAAATCAACTTTTATTCCGTCGCGAATCGATCTATTAACTAAGCCAGATCCATCCTATCCGGCAGCAGGAGGTGCCAGTTTGCAGGATTTTGTCCTAGGCGCTAGGGAAGTAAAAGGCGTTTCGAATTATTCCTGGCTTGGGTTTAAAGAGACCGACTTCGATGCTGTAGCCAGCTTTGCGAAATCCACCTCTATAAATGGAGTCACACTTTCCTATTTAGAGAAAACGGATTCCGATGTATTCCCTCCGGTACGTGTGGAGGTTTGGGCGGGAGACTCGCCTGAAAAATTGCGATTGGTAGCTACCATAAAACCCGCTCAGCCCAAAGAGAAAAACGGTTACTCGCCTCGCGGAATTAACATTCCTGTGGCTAGTAGCCCAGCAAAATATTACCGAATCAAAGCTGAACGTTTGAAGAGGCTCCCCGCTTTTGTAGATAACAAGGGCAAGGGTGCTTGGCTCCGAGTGGATGAATTATTATTTTATTAATAATATTTCCCCTTCTTCATCAACAATTCGAACGCCTCCTCCCAAGAAGGAATCGTATCGGATTCGTAACCATATGTAGGGCCTGTAGCGATTTTATGGAAGGTTTTCATGGCCTTTAAATGCGGTCCGCTTCTTAGAAAATTCAGCATCAGCTCTCGGCTTTCCCAGGCCGTTAAGGTGCATTGAAAACCCTGCATTTTTCGAACATCAGCATGTAAATTTCCCGGTGCGGTTTGCGCCTGACGAAAAGAAGGAATGGCTAAAAACCAAAAACGAATATAGCCTAGTAGACCTTTGGGCTTTAGGCCGGTGATGGAGATGTGCATCTTATTTAGCGTTCCAGCCGTCCTTAAACCCTTGGATTAAATCACCAGAACTTCCTACTTCATATCCAATCAAGCCGAAAATAACCGCTAAATGAACGATTAATACACCTTGCTGCCAAACAGGTCTTTCTTTAAAAGGTTGATCTGCATTAAACGGATCAAAAATAAGGGCAATGCCTAGTTGAGTTGCGGCCTCGGCTGGAGAATGTTTTATGAGCAATTCATAAATTCCAAAAAGGACAAAACCGAGGTACAGAAATTTATTAAATGATGTTTTCATGATTGAATTATTTTGCTTTCAAATTACTCCATTTTTCATTTTCTAACCAAGTCTTTATGTACGAAAGGACCTCCGGTTCGATGGTCGTTTCTAGTTCTCCATATTCGGCCACGGTGCAGGCTTTGCATTTTTGGAACAAGTGATTCAATCCATCGAACTTTTTCAAAGTCAATCGTTTGTTCCCTGCCTTTTTCAACGCCGCTTGGATCCCCTTTAAGTTTGCCTCCGCAGTCACTTGGATGTCCGCGGAGCCGTTCATCGCTAAGACCGGTATTTGTAATTTCTCCAAAGCCGGAGCCGGGCGATAAGAGATAAAGTACTTCCACCATTTGGTAGACAAACTCTCCACGAAAGGATTCACGAAGGTCTTAATATCTGCCTCCGAGCTGATATTCGTCGTGTTTTTAACCATCGTTTTATCCGTTTTCGTAAACCACTCTTGAACTAATTCCG
>JAURHT010000101.1 GCA_030833145.1 Aquirufa sp. | reverse complement strand
GATGATGAAGAATCACGAGGTGATCGTGGAGTTATACCAAATGCCGGAAAAGCAATTAGCCGAAATCAAACAACGCAAAGTCGGTCACATCGACCATTTCGCCATCGACGTGGAGGATGTGGATTATGCGTTCGAAGCCTTAAAGCAAGCAGGATTTGACATTATTGAAAAGGAACCTACGTTTTTGGCTTTTTGGAAAAACGGCACCCGCTTTTTTAATGTCAAAGGTCCGAACGGCGAGATCATCGAATTCAATCAGATACTCTAATGAAAGCGGCCGTTCTCTTAAAACCTTTGCAAATCGAACTAGGCGATCACCCTATCCCAAACCCCGGTCCAGGCCAGCTACGCATTCGCTTGCAGGAAGTCGGTATTTGCGGATCGGATGTGCATTATTTTGGTGGACATCGTCCGCTGCCTGAATCCACCATCATCGGTCACGAGGGCTGGGGCCACATCGACGCGCTAGGCGAGGGAGTAAACCGCGAACTAGGAGAAAGAGTGGTGGTAGATCCCAATGCGCCTTGTGGGGAATGTAGCTATTGCGCACGTAGCCAAGCGACGGTTTGCCCGAATAAACGCACCATTGGCCTAAACGCCCCCGGTTGTTTCGCTGAATACGTGCTGATTCCGGCAGATTTCGCTCACAAACTGCCAGACTCTATTACCTCGCAAGATGCTGTGACCATCGAACCTACAGCTGTCGCCTATCATGCATTGAAAAAGGCAGCGTTGAAAAAAGGCGATGCCATCTATGTCCTTGGATTAGGAGCCATCGGGATGCTGATTACGCACCTCGCGGTGGAACAAGGCTTGAAAGTTTATGCGACTGATTTGAATCCTGTTTTGCAGGAGAAAGCGTATGAATTTGGAGCCTTTAAAGGCGATTGGAAAGCAGAAGACATCCGCGTGATTTTCGAATGCACCGGTTCTGCTGCAGCTACCACACAACTTATTGCTGATGCTCCGCGCGGTGCCAGTGTCATTCTCTTAGGCTTATCCGAAAAGCAGGCTAGCTTTACCCCCTTGGATTTAGTTCGCCGAGGCATTTCAATCCAAGGTTCTTTGATTTACGACCATCCGGAAGATTTCCAGGCAGTCATTCAATTGATTGAAGACGGAAAAATTCAACCCCATAAAATCATTTCAAAATACATTCCTCTTGCGGAGGTTCAGGCCGGTTTAGAAGCGGCCAAGGACGGACATCCCGGAAAAATCGTCGTTCAGATCGTATGAAAAACTCGATGTCTTGGCTCCAAACAGGCGTAGTCTCCCTCTGCTTTTTGCTCAATTTCAATGACGGAATCGACGTTTTGCTCGTTTCTTTTGCTGGTGAGCACATCATGAAAGAATGGGGCTTGAATAATGCGGAACTAGGGTATGTTTTTTCGGCAGGATTAGCGGGGATGACGGCGGGCTGTTTCATTTTAGCACCTTTGGGAGATCAATGGGGAAGGCGTAAGGTCTTTTTAGGATCTTTGTTTCTAATTAGTGTGGGCATGTTGCTCGTTTATTTCGCTCCATCATTAAAAGCATTACTGATTTTCAGATTGATTACCGGTTTAGGCATCGGCGGGATCCTGCCTAATTTAGCCACGGTCGCCTCTGAGTTTTCCACCGATAAAACCCGCGATTTCAATGTGGGGATTGTTCAAGGAGGCTGGCCTTTGGGAGCGATTTTAACGGGTTTTGTAGTGGCCTGGGTATTCCCGTTATTAGGCTGGCGCGCGACCTTTTTGATTGCGAGTGCTTTTTCATTTGCGCTATTATTATTGGTCTATTTCTTTCTGCCAGAATCTCCTGGATTCGTGTCGGAATCGAAACACACTAAGACTAGGATGAAGGAACTTTTCACCCCTGAATACCGAGCGTCCACTTTGTTGTTGTGGACGGCTATTTTCTTTGGCTTTTTGACTTTGTATACCTTAATCAGCTGGGTACCTACTCTCGCCAAACAATCTGGCATGCCCTTCGAGCTCGCCACCTACGTGGGAATGACCTTGAATTTTGGGGCTTTCACTGGAGTGTTTGTGATGGGTTTGGCGATTAGTAAAATAGGGATCAAGAAAACGATGACGCTCTTTTTTATCGTGGCCTTTATCTTGATGAATTTCTATGGTAACGTAAAACTCGATTATGTAGTCAACCTAACCTTAGTGTTCTTCATCGGATTTTTGGTACAGGGCGGATTCAATAGTTTTTATCCGGCAGCGACGCGGATTTATCCCGCAGCTATTCGATCCACTGGTGTGGGCTTGGCGATGGGAGCGGGTCGTTTTGGGGCGATCATGGGACCTACGGTTTTTGGACTACTGACAGATAGTGGTATGTCTGTGGCGGGGCGATTCCTGATTTTCTCGCTTCCGATCCTGGTCGCCGTGTTTTTGCTGCACAAAATCAAGAGCAAAGAACTGACCTAACATAGAAAAAGGCGAACCACCGGTCCGCCTTTTTACCCCTTAATCTTTCACTATAATTCGTTGATGTTGGGTAATTAGTTCATCGCGACGATATCGCGCTTCACTTCCGTTTTGATTGTAAACGACTTGGAAGTCAACACGTTTTTGTGGTCATCTAAGACTACCAGGCGGTAGTTTCCATCAGATAAACTCGCCAAATTGAACAATTTTTTCGATGCGATTCCTTCCTTGTGAATCTCGTTGTTTTCTCCATCGTAGATAACAACAGTGGCTCCTGCTTTGACAGTCACCATATATTTTAATTTACCTACAGATTCGATGTTCACGGGAAGCGATAATTCTGCTCCATTAGCGGCAGAAACGACAAACAGGCTGGCTGCGAATAAAAGGGCAGCAAATGTGTACTTTTTCATAATGCTTGATTTTAATAAACTTAGGCGGAATGATTTCCGTTTGTTGACCCAAAACTAGTGCTTTCACTTTACCCGCAAATTAAATCCGTGTTAATTTTCACTTTTCTAAGAAAGTTCTTCTATAAAAAATGCAAAAACTTGAAATTGTGCAATAAAACAGTGTAGAAAAGTGAAATTTTCTGCAAAAAATACCTATGTTACGAAATTGTTAATCGAATAGGGTTTCATTTAACATTTACATAACAGAAGCCTAACATAACCGTAACGAAGCCCCGAAATAGAGAGAATACTTTTGTGTCGTCAAAATCACCAGTATTCCTTTTATGAAATCAATTTACAAATACACCAATCTCCTCATTTTATGCTTAACGCTCTCCGCAGCGGCATTTGCGCAAGAAGGAACCCTTCGTGGAACCATTAAAGACGCTAAAACTAAAGAAGACATTATCGGAGCCACCATCTTAGTGCAAGGCATTAATAAAGGAGCCGCGACAGACATTAACGGTTTCTTCTCGTTCGCGAAACTTCCAGTAGGATCCTATTCCTTAAAGATCTCTTATGTAGGGTACGAATCTAAAATCTATGAAGGCGTTAAAGTAGAAGCAGGCCAAGTAACGGACCTGAACTTAAACCTCCAAGAATCCAGCTCCACCCTGGCAGAAGTAAAAGTAGTCGCTCAGCGTTTAACGAATACGGAAGTTTCGGTTATCTCCGAAATCAAAGCCTCTCAATTAGTCGTAAGTGGTATCTCCGCTGCACAAATCACGAAGACTTTAGACCGTACGGCGGCAGAGGTCGTGAAGCGTGTCCCAGGCGTTACGATTTTTGGAGAGCGTTTCATTAACATCCGTGGTCTAAACGAGCGTTATAACACCGTACAATTGAACAATACTTTCGCTCCATCGATGGAAACGGATATGCGTTCATTCTCATTTGATATCATTCCAGCAGGTCAAATCGACCGCATTTTGGTATTCAAATCTCCAGCAGCAGAATTACCCGGTGAATTTGCGGGGGGTGTGGTGAAGATCTTTACCAAAACGATTCCAGAACAAAACTTCTTAACGATCGATGCAAGCTCATCTTACAGAGATGGAACAACAAATTCGACGTTCTATTCTCCTATGCACGGAGCAAATTATTGGACAGGTTTTAACACAGGTTACTTCGATTTACCTAAATCGTTTCCAGCTACTAAGTTAGAGATCAATAATGCAGCTCCAGGGCAATTAGCTCAAATCGGTCAATCCTTAAAAAACAACTGGGTACCGGTTCAATCGACCGCTTTACCAGATATGCGTTTCTCTTTATCGGGTGGTTTGAAATTCAACCTGGGAAATGTCAAAGTAGGAAATGTAACGGCTGTGAACTATTCCAGCACATACACGAAGTTCAATATGCTTCGCAATGATTATGGCTACTCGTCTATTTTGACGACAGGAAAACCAGATTTCGTTTTCAGTTTTACAGATCAACAATATTCAACTGCGATTCGTGTGGGCGTGATGCACAACTGGGCTTTCAAATTCTCAGACAATCATAGTATCGAAATCAAGAACTTATTTAACCAGTTAAGCAATTCGCAATTTGTAGATCGTAATGGAGATGACAATGGCGCTAATTGGAACATTCGTTCTTTTGACCAAGTTTACCGCGGTATTTACACAGGTCAATTAGCCGGAAAGCATGACTTTAATGACGGTAATACAAAATTGGATTGGGTAGCAGGATATAATTCTTCATTCCGTGAGCAGCCAGATTACAAGCGATTCCGTTATTTAATTGATGGTAATAACCGTATTCTCTATGTTCCTCAAGGAGCAGCACAAACCTTTAACCTAGGCCGTACAAACATTATATTGAATGAAAAAGCGGTAACAGGTGGTCTTAATTTAGCGCACAAATTCATCTTGGCTTCAGGGAAGGACGGCGCTAAAGGTAAAGAATTAGAATTCAAAACGGGAGTTTATGCGGAGTCTAAAAAGCGCCAATTTGACGCGCGTAACTTAGCCTTCGTTCGTTCGAATTCCAGCTTATTTAATTTAGGTGGTTTGCCGGTGGAACAAATTTTTGACCCATCTAACATCAATCCGACGAATGGGGTTAAAATAGATGAGCAAACGAATCCGAATGACTCTTATACGGCTACCAATGTGCTGATGGCTGGATATGTGCAAGCGGGTTTAGCCTTAGGGTCAAAAGTAAACGTGGTAGCGGGTGTACGTGCGGAGAGCAATAGCCAAAAACTAGATTCCTATGACTTAATCGGTAAGCCGTTGAAATACGATAATACCGTGTTGAACATCTTGCCGTCCGTGAATATGACCTACAACTTCACGGAGAAATCATTGCTTCGTTTAGCTTTTGGCCAAACCGTCAATCGTCCTGAATTCCGCGAGGTCGCACCGTTCTCCTTCTATGATTTCGTGAACAACCGCAATATTACCGGTAACTCTAAACTGAAGAATGCAACGGTTCAAAATTACGATTTCCGTTTTGAATCCTATCCTACGCCATCCGAGGTAGTGAGTGTTGCCCTATTCTACAAGCAATTTACGAACCCGATTGAGGTGGTATTCTCTTCTGGATCAAACCCGAACTTGAGTTTTGAAAACGCGGCAAGTGCTTATTCGGCAGGTATCGAGGCTGAGATTCGTAAAAACTTGAACTTCATTCAGCCTACCGGTTTTTGGGCGAAATCAAGCGTGGTATTTAATGCCGCCTTTATTGCGAGTAAGGTTACTTTAGGAGCTACGACTGGAGCAAATCAATCAGATAATCGTCCTTTACAAGGCCAAAGCCCGTACATCGTTAACGCGACCTATAACTACAATGACACGCAAAAAGGATTGCAATTAAACCTTTCATTTAACGTAATCGGTAAGCGTATTTATGCGGTAGGTAATAACTACGGATATGCGTATCCCGATTGGTATGAAATGCCACGTAATGTAGTGGACTTCACATTTTCTAAGAGAGTCTTCAAGAATGTGCAAATCAAAGGAGGCGTTTCTGATATCTTAAACAATAACAACATCGTCTTGCAAGACGGTAACCAAGATGGAAGCTTTGATTCCTCTAAGGATCAAGTGATTCAATCTTATTCTCCCGGTCGTGTATACTCTTTAGGGCTGATTTTTACCCCTTTTGGCTATAAATAATTTTACAATTAAACTAAACAATCAATTACAATCCAATGAAACTTTTTACAAACAAATTGTTCAAGTTAATGGCTGTTTTGTCAGTCGTTTCTCTTGCATTCTCTTCTTGCCAAAAAGAAGATGAAGTTTTCCCGCTACCTACGGTAACGTCTAGCGGTGCATTGTCTGGAATCGCGGGTGCTACTGTGACAGTAAGCGCTACAATCTCTGCTCCTGCGGGATTAAAATCGATCACTGTTTTGAAAAACGGTGCTCCATTTGAAACGAAGGTATTAGCGGGAGAGAAATCATACACGTATACTTCGAATTACACGATTGAAGCTTTAACAGCAGGTACAGTAGTAAACTTTACGATCCAAGCTACGGATAACAAGAGCCAAATTTCTGCTCTAGTTCCAGTGGTTGTGACCGTTACTGCTACGCCTCCTAAGCAAATCGTTACAGTAACAGGTGTGATTGAAGGAAACGTTACGTGGACGGCTAACAAAATCTATAAATTATCAGGTTTTGTACGTGTAGGCGAAGAAGCTACGTTCGGAACGATTACGAAAGTGGGTAACTTGACTATCGAGCCAGGTACGGTAATCGTAGGTGAGCGTGCTACTAAAGGTGCGTTAATCGTACAACGCGGTTCTAAAATCAACGCCATCGGTACTGCGGCAGCTCCTATCGTATTTACATCAGAAAGAGATCCAGGAACACGTGAAGCGGGTGACTGGGGTGGATTAGTTATTTGCGGAAAAGCGCCTAATAACTTGCCAGATACGCAAGCATCTCGTGAATTAGAAGGGGGTTACGGTGCATTCCATGGCGGTACTGACGCGGCT
>JAURHT010000270.1 GCA_030833145.1 Aquirufa sp. | reverse complement strand
CTTTGATATAGGTCTCCTGCAAAAGATCTTCCGCTACATAGCGATCCTTTACAATTAAATAAATAGTCGTGTATACTTTAGATTTACTGCGATTAAGTAGCGTTTCGAACGCTTTAGAATCACCTTGAATGTAGGCAGAAATTAACGCTGCATCATTAACGGGTATTTTGCTCATAAAAAAGTAAAATGGTTAATGTAGAGGTTTATCTCATGCAGTATGGGCTAAATGGGCGAATTGATTGTGACGCAATATGATAGAAATCTTTTTTACATCCAAAATTTTATCTGTTTTTGAATAAAATTGAGTGACAAAATTTGGAAGCTCATTTAAATCCTTAATTTTGGACTCCTAAACTTTAAAGAAAAAATGAAAAATCTACGTTCTATTGTGTCAGCTTTGGCCCTGACTTGTTTGGCCTTCGTTTCCAATGCTCAAAAAGCTGCTGATTATGCAGGTGAATATACGATGAGCGATAATCCTTACGTGAAAGTCTTGAAATTAGCAGACAAAGACGGTAAGTTAATTATGTCCGCAGAAGGTTTTCCAGATACAGAATTAACGGCTGGTGCGAAAGCGGATGCGTTTGTATTAGGTGGAATGGGTGGCGATATCACTTTTACACGTGTAGGTGGTGCAGTGACTAAATTAAAAATTGAAGCACAAGGACAAACCTTAGAGGGAGTGAAAGCAGGAGCTGCAGCAGGTGCTGGATCAGAATATGCTGCTACGTATAAAATGGCGGATAATGAGTATGTGAAGAAAATGATTGTAACGTCGAAAGATGGCAAACTTTTGATTTCGTCAGACTCGAATCCATCAGAGGGAGCGGAATTGAAAGCGGGTTCAACCGCCGATTCTTTTGCGACAACTTTGCAAGGGTATGAGGCTGAAATTACATTTGGCCGTGCGGCTGGAAAAGTGCAGACAATTAAATTATCAGTTGCTGGTGGTGCGGTTGTGCTGACTGGTGCGGTGGAATAATTTATTCCTCATTTATAAAAAAAGGGCTTCGTTTCTTAACGAAGCCCTTTTTTTATTTCAATTGTCTGCGGTAGAGTTGAATCGTATTCTCTAAACCGTAATACAAGGCATCGCAAATGAGCGCGTGGCCGATGGAGACTTCGTCCAGAGGATTGACGTTTGCCTGGAAAAAGGCTAAATTCTCCAAGCTTAAATCGTGGCCAGCGTTAATGCCTAATCCTAATTGATGGGCTCTAAAAGCTGCTTTTCTGTAGGAAGCAACGGCCTGCGTCGGATTCGTAGGGAAATCAGTCGCGTAGGGCTCCGTGTATAATTCGATGCGATCAGTGCCTGTCGTGGCTGCCGCTTCTACCATTTCTAGGACGGGGTCCACGAAAATGGAGGTGCGAATGCCGGCTTCCTTGAACGGTGCAATCAATCGTTTTAATAACTCTTGGTGTTCGATGGTGTCCCAGCCGTGGTTGGAAGTGATTTGGCCTAAAGCATCAGGGACTAAAGTCACTTGCTCGGGTTTAACGGCTAAAACCAATTCTACGAAAGAGGCTTCTAATGGATTGCCCTCGATATTAAACTCCGTCTTTACCGCTTCTTTCAAAGCGTACACATCCGCGTAGCGAATGTGGCGCTCATCTGGACGCGGGTGTACGGTAATGCCCTGTGCGCCAAAACGTTCACAATCCAACGCCACCTGGATGAGATCCGGGTTATTACCACCTCGCGAGTTACGCAAGGTGGCAATTTTATTAATATTGACGCTGAGTCTAGTCATTAGATCAATTTATGTGCCGCTAAGTATTCTGCGATCTGAACGGCGTTCGTAGCCGCTCCTTTACGCAAATTATCAGCAACGATCCAAAGGTTCAAAGTGTTCTTTTGAGATTCATCGCGGCGAATACGTCCTACAAAAACTTCATCTTTTCCGTGTGCCGTGATCGGCATTGGATACAATAAGTTCTTCGGATCATCTTGAACGATGATTCCTTCTTCTTTTTCTAAGATGGCACGAACTTCAGCAAGATCGAAATCGTTTTCGAACTCGATGTTCACCGCTTCGGAGTGTCCACCTATCGTAGGGATACGAACCGTGGTGGCTGTCACCTTGATGGAGTCGTCCATCATAATCTTGTTCGTTTCTAAAATCATTTTCATCTCCTCTTTCGTGTAGCCATTGTCTTGGAAAACATCGATGTGAGGCAATACGTTTAAGTCGATTTTATGTGGATACACTTTCGCATAATCCGTTTTTCCAGCGCGCTCATCGAATAATTGATCGACCGCCGCTTTTCCCGTTCCAGTGACGGATTGGTAAGTAGAAACGACCACACGCTTGATTTTGTATTTTTTGTGCAAAGGATTTAACACGACTACCATTTGGATGGTCGAGCAATTCGGGTTTGCAATGATTTTATCTGCTGGAGTTAACGT
>JAURHT010000191.1 GCA_030833145.1 Aquirufa sp. | reverse complement strand
ATTTAACGCTCAGACGCGCGATGGGACGCTCCATCAATACGATTTCAGCGAAACTGATGAAATCTCTAGGAGCCAGCAAAATTGCCGATTTTGCTCACAAAGCGGGTATTACAAGCTCTCTGTACGAAGGACCTTCCCTTTGCCTAGGCACGTCCGAAGTCTCTGTCTACGAACAAGTTTCGGCCTACAGTACCTTCGCGAATAGTGGTGAAAAAATCGACCCGATCATCATTCTAAAAATCACCGATAAAAACGGCGTCGTTTTGCGCGAATTCTCTCCTACAGCTAAGGCAGTCATGAAACCAGAAACAGCCTATTTAATGACCTTTATGCTACAAGGCGCGGTACGTGAACCCGGTGGAACGGCTGAGGGTTTAAATCGTAGCTCAATCGCTGCAGGAAACGAAATAGGTGCAAAAACGGGTACCACCTCTAACTTCTCCGACGGTTGGTTTATGGGTGTCACCCAAAAACTAGTTACCGGCATTTGGGTAGGTGGCGATGACCGCAGTATTCACTTTAGAAACATTCAATTAGGTCAAGGTGCAAAAATGGCCATGCCTGCCTTCACAAAATTCATGGAGAAAGTCTACTCGGATCGATCATTAGCCCTCGATGGATACCAAAAAATGCCTTTCATTAAACCCGAAAATTTAGCCTTCGACTTTAGTTGCGTCGGAGGAATTGGAGGGGATTCCACCTTAACTTCTTCCACTGCCACCGACTTGCCTGAATGAGACTAATTGCTTTTGCCTTTATCGCTTTACTAACATTTGCCTGCAACTCTAAGAAAACAGGGGAAGAACTGGCGAAAGAAAACTGTAGCTCTTGCCACAAATTCCCTGACCCTAGTCTTTTGGACAAAAAGACTTGGAACGATAAAGTATTGATGGACATGTCCTACCGTTTAGGCCTGCGCAATAAGTTTGAATTAGCCGCAAGTTTACCCGAAGAGCAATACCATGCTTTAGTTTCTGCAAATGCCTTTCCAGATAGCCCAGCGATGAGTGTTGAGAATTGGCAGGCCATCGTGGATTATTATGTAACGAATGCACCTGAAAATCCGTTGCCACAAAAAGCCAAAAGCCCTATCTCCTCCAATCCCCTTCACTTCAAAACGGAAGATTTCATCTCCCCTGTGCATTCCGTAGGTCGAGTGACATCCATTCAAATACACCCGGTGAAGTCGGAAGCTTGGATCGGAATGAACTCGAATGAGACTGTGATTGTGGACAGCAAACTACAGGCAAAATCGAACTTCAAAACCCCAAGTCCTAATGTAAACACTTCCTTTAATCAAGGAAAAAATTACCTATTGAGCATTGGCAAAATCCTCCCGAATGACGAAAAAATTGGAAATTTATTCGAGGTGAGCGCCAATGGGAAACTAACCAAGCTAGTCGACGGATTAAAACGCCCAGTAGATATGCAGATGGCGGATTTCAATGAAGATGGCACGCAAGATTATCTGATCTGTGAATATGGCTATGAAGCGGGACAAGTAGTTTGGGTCGATGGAAAATCCAAACAACGTCATACCTTAAAATCCCAGCCTGGGGCTAGAAACATCGTCATTAAAGATTATTCAAAAGATGGCAAGCCTGATATTTTAGTTTTAATGGCAGAAGCCAAGGAGGGTGTTTCCCTCTTTATTAACAAAGGCCAAGGCTTGTTTGTGGAGAAACCTTTATTGCAATTTGAATCGGTTTGGGGAAGCACGCATATGGAGGTGGCGGATCTGAATCAAGATGGGTTCGATGATATCATTATTTCAGCAGGAGACAATGCGGATAATTCTTATTCCAAGAAAGCCTACCATGGGGTGCATGTCTTTACGAATGATGGCAAAAATAATTTCAAAGAGGCCTATTTTTACCCGGCTTATGGAGCTACGAAAACGCTGGCCCGTGATTTTGATGGGGATGGCGACTTAGATTTAGCCATGATTGCTTTCTTTCCGGAGAATGAGAAAGGCGTAAACGAGTCATTGTTGTATTTCCAAAATCAAGGTAAACTTCGCTTCCAAGTTAGCAACTTGAACCTACCTGATGATGCGCGTTATATGGCGATGGATGCCGGTGATTTTGACAAAGATGGAGATATCGATCTCTTGCTAGGGAACTTTCAATTTGGAAAACCAAAGCCAGGCGTTAAACTAACACCTGGCCTTCAGTTTAGATTGTTACGAAATACGATTCGTTAATTCAATTTAGCTCCCTTCGGAATGAAGGCTTGAGCGCCGGCGCTTTGGCTTAAATAGGACGAACCATAGTTCCAATCAATCTTTTGTTTGTGTCCTTTTAAAGTATAGCTAAACGAGGCACCCGGCTTTACAGCAGCTTTTACAAAGGCCCCCTGAGGCTTAAATACCTTCATCGGACCTCTGTTCTGCAGTGCCACAAAAGCTAAATCTGTACCCACCTGAATACCTACTAAGGACTTCGCGTCTGAAGGCACCATCATTCCCGAATTATGTGCATAGGTAAATCCTTTGCCATTACCGAGTAAAACACCGCCATTCGACGCATCATAACGCCCCATCGCAACCTCATTCGCGAAGTTATTCCCCACAAACAAGATATCTAGATAGCCATCTGCATTGATGTCTAGGATCTGCATCCCGTTCAAAGAAGATAACTGCGCCATATCTGGTAAATCCTTCGCCTTAAAGTGACCACCACCCAAATTCTCGATATACATAGAAGCGTTCTCTGTGAACGATAGTTTAGACGCTTTTGCCTTCTCTTTCTCCGTTAAAAAATCATCTTGCGTAATCTTTCCATAGTCTTTGTAATACACCCAGCGTTGACGCGTAGAATTCAATTGCTTGTGTACATCATCTTTACCGAACAAAGGGGCAGAGACAGGCGCTCCGGCTGCACTTTGGAAATAGACAAAAGGGAAAATATCATAGACCCCATTCCCATCCACATCACCGTGAAGAACATCCACCGGCTGTTTCGCATTGGCACGCAACAGGGTGTTTTTCCCCATATTACCCGCCACTAAGTCTATATCTCCGTCTTGATCAAAATCAGCAGCTGCCACCGAGCCCCAAAGACCCGTCATCTCCTCTATACCCGTCTTCTCAAGTTTTACTAAACGGCCCTTTTCATTTTGGTAAATCTGAATTGGCATAAACTCTCCAGCCACCACTAAATCTGACCAACCGTCGTTATTCACATCCGTCCAAACCGCATCACAAGCTAAAGCCGGTTTCAATAAATCAGGAGCCCACTTAGTCGTCATATCCGTATACCTAATGACACCGGCCTTCGAATCATTGCGCAACAAGCGTGACACTGTTCCTTGTGGATAAGAGAACGGTACGTTTCTACCGCTGACATATAAATCTAAATCGCCATCCTTGTCAAAATCCACCGCCCTAACTGCCGCATTACTTTCCGTAAACGCTGGCAATGCCGTAGTAACTAAGCTGAAGTTT
>JAURHT010000229.1 GCA_030833145.1 Aquirufa sp. | reverse complement strand
ATAAAGCTCAATTTCGTGCTTCCCTGCTTTGAAACCATTGGGTCTAGAATAGATAAATTCCACCGATTGGTGGTTGTTTTCGTAAAAGATACGCTGGCGGCTTGTGAAGGTTAACTCCCGGCCTTTGAAATCAAAAGTCCCTGAACCCAGGTTATAATCTGAAATCGTCGTTCCGGTAGGTTCGATGATGCGCAAGAAAACCGTTTTAATCTCCTTGTTCGCCAAAGTATTTTCCTGCAAGTGGAACATGACGCGAATTTTATCCACTTTTTTCGCCTTCTGATTGTTAACAGAGGACTCTTTGCCACGCGATGAAATCGCATACACATTCACGCCTTCCGCACGTAAGGCAGCAGCGGCACTTACTTTTTCGGATAATTCCTTGTTGCGAATTTCTAGCACACGAGATTTCTCGCTTAGCTCTCTTTCTTTTAGACCAAAAGTCTTACTGGAATCCTCTAACGCTTTTTGAATATTCACTAAGCCCACTTTTAATATTTGTGCTTCGCGGCTTAAGGAATCATTTCGAAGAATTAATACGACGTTTTCCTTTTTAAGCTTTTTGATTTCGGCGTCTTTTTGGCCTAATAGGTGTAGGTAATAGGAAAGTTTCTTTTGGAATTCAGCAGGATCGATGTCGCTTAGGTGTTTTTGGTCTCCCAAAATCTGCGCCTTTGCTTTCTCTAATTCACTGACTTTGCCCCCTAATTTTTTGATTTGGACTAAACGTAAATTCAATTGCTCTGAAACTGAATCTAGTTTTACCTGGGCATTCTCGACAAATTCGGCTTGTGAAGGTTGCATAAACCGATCCAAAAGACCTAGTTTATCGACCACAATCCAACTCAGCAATAAAACAACCAATATAGTCAACAGGGTCACGCGACGCTTCAAACTACTTTCGTTACCCCTCGTATTATCCGATTCCATTTAACCTGCTTTATTTTATCTTTTAGACTTGAATCAAAAATAATAAATTAATTTTAATAATATTTTTTAGCTCGAACAAAATTTAGCCTACCCTAACATGGCCATCGCAGAACAAATTTCCTTGATTAACAAGCAATTAAACGATAGCACCGCTCGACTTATTGTGGTAACAAAGACGAGAAGTATCGAAGAGCTTCAAGAAACGTATGCGGCGGGGGCCATTGAATTTGGGGAAAATCGCGTGCAGGAGATGGTGGAAAAGCAGGCGGTGTTGCCTAAGGACATTCTTTGGCATCAAATAGGACACTTACAAACCAATAAAGTAAAGTACATTGCTCCTTTTGTCCACCTAATCCATTCCGTGGATTCATTGAATTTATTAAAGGAAATCAACAAGCAAGCGGCGAAAAATGAGCGGGTGATCGATTGCTTATTGCAAATTTATATTGCGACGGAGGAGAGTAAATTTGGCTTGGATTTTGCGGAAGCAGAAGCCTTACTCGAGGATCCCACGTTTGCTGAATTACAACATATTCGAATCGTGGGATTAATGGGGATGGCTAGCTTTACGTCAGATGAAGAGCAGATTCGTCAGGAATTTCAAAGTCTCGCTGATTTTTTCCAAAAGCTCAAAAACAACAAAACCGGCGTTTCGACCGGTCTTGTGGAATGGATTGAATTATCCATGGGTATGTCTGGAGATTATTTGATCGCCGCTGCGCTAGGTGCAACCTTAGTTCGCGTGGGATCGGCCATCTACGGCCCTCGTCACTAACGAGTTAGCGACATAATCTCAAATTCTAGCTTGCCTGCTGGTGCAGTGATTTCAGCTAAATCGCCTACTTTCTTGCCTAATAATCCTTTGCCAAATGGAGAGGATACCGAGATTTTTCCAGCTTTCAAATCAGCTTCTTCCTCTGATACAATAGTATAGGTGAAGGTGGCGCCGTTTTTCGTATTTTTAATTTGAACGATAGAATAGATGGAAACCACAGATAAATCGATGGTTGATTCATCTAATACGCGAGCTACTGAAATGATTTCCTCCATTTTAGAGATCTTTAATTCCAAAAGCCCTTGTGCATCTTTCGCCGCATCATACTCTGCATTCTCACTTAAATCACCCTTATCACGAGCCTCTGCGATTTGTTTGGCCATATCAGAACGACCTGTAATCTTCAAGTAGTGTAATTCCGCTTTTAATTTATCTAATGCCTCTGCCGTGTAATATTGAAACTTTGCCATAATCTTTTTAGGGTTTAACCTCTGTGCTTAAAAACAAAATAGAACGGCCTCCGACCGTTCTACCTAATTTATTTGTAGTTTTGTTTCGGATTCGCAACTAAGTAATTTGTTTCTGTAACAGCACGAAATTGTTGTTTTGTAGGGGACAAAGATAATAAAAATTCAGACGGATTCCACAAACTATCAAGATCAAGGATGCGGATTATATTTTTTGGAACCCCAGAATTTGCAGTAGCTAGTTTACAGGCCTTAGTAGAGGCGAAGATGGAGGTGGTTGCTGTTGTAACCGCACCCGATAAGCCGGCTGGACGTGGACAGCAGATTCAATCTTCCCCCGTGAAGGTGTACGCCTCGTCTTGTGGCATACCTGTTTTACAGCCGGTTAAACTAAAAGACCCCGCATTTTTAGAAGAACTAGCCGCTTACAAAGCTGACTTACAAATCATCGTAGCCTTCCGAATGCTTCCAGAAGCGGTTTGGAATATGCCTCCTATGGGCACGTTTAACTTGCACGCTTCCTTACTTCCTCAATACCGAGGTGCGGCTCCCATTCACTGGGCGATCATTAATGGGGAAACGGAAACTGGAATTACGACCTTTTTTCTGCAACACGAAATCGATACCGGTGATTTATTATTCCAAGAAAAAGAAGCCATTT
>JAURHT010000310.1 GCA_030833145.1 Aquirufa sp. | reverse complement strand
GTTTATACGTTAAAGCGGAAATGCATAATGTCTCCATCTTGCACCACATATTCCTTACCTTCAACACTTAGCTTACCTGCTTCTTTACATCCCGCTTCGGTTTTATAAGCCACATAGTCTGCTAACTTAATAACTTCAGCACGGATAAATCCACGTTCAAAATCGGTGTGAATTACACCCGCAGCTGCCGGTGCCTTCCATCCTTTTTGAATAGTCCATGCGCGTACTTCTTGTACACCCGCAGTGAAATAAGTGATAAGGTTTAATAAGTGATACGAACTACGAATTAATTTATCTAAACCAGATTCTTTTAAACCATATTCCTCTAAGAACATAGCACGATCATCCAAGTCTTCCATTTCAGCAATTTGAGCTTCTAATGCCGCACAAACCACCACTACTTCTGCATTTTCTGGTGCCACATTTGCCTTTAATTGATCCACGTATTGGTTTCCACCAGCAGCAATAGATGCTTCATCCACATTAGCCACATAAATCACGGGCTTATCAGTCAATAAATATAAATCACCTATAGCCGTTTGACGAATCTCATCATCCATTACAACCGTACGAGCGGATTTACCTTCTTCTAAAGTTGCTTTGAACTGTTGCAAAGCTGCCAATTCAGCTTTTGCTTTAGCATCTCCTGCTTTTGCAGCTCTTTCTGTTTTAGAAATTTTCTTATCTACTGAATCTAGATCTTTAATTTGAAGCTCTAAATCGATAATCTCTTTATCACTTACTGGATTTACACGACCTTCTACGTGGACGATATTTTCATCTTCAAAACAACGAACGACGTGAATAATCGCATCTACTTCCCGGATATTAGCTAAGAATTTGTTTCCCAAGCCTGCTCCAGTTGAAGCTCCTTTCACTAAACCCGCAATGTCAGTAAATTCAATTACAGTAGGCAAAATACGGTTTGGATTAACTAATTCAGCTAGAACGTTCAAACGATTATCTGGCACAGTTACAATTCCCACATTCGGCTCAATCGTACAAAATGGATAATTCGCTGCTTCCGCCTTATTAGAAGAAATAGCACTAAACAAAGTTGATTTACCCACATTAGGCAATCCGACAATTCCACAAGTTAATCCCATAGTAATTTTAAAAATGAAAGCACAAAAGTACGGTTAAAAATCAAAAAGCCCCTGATTTCTCAGAGGCTTTTTCGAATATTTTAAGGATAATTACTCCCATTTCAACTCACTGTTCCCAAATTCATCTTCATCACGATTAAATGAAGAGAAATCGACATCAGGCATTAATTCTGTCTTCACGTGATTAACCGCCTCATTTAGTCCTTCTACAAATTTATCGAAATCTTCTTTGTACAAAAACATCTTATGTTTCTCATAAACGAAGCCATCTTCTTTCTGATGACGGCGACTTTCTGTGATTGTAATGTAATAATCTTGGGAGCGGGTTGACTTCACATCAAAAAAATACGTTCTCTTTCCTGCCCGAATACGTTTAGAAAATAATTCTTCTCTATCTCTTTCTTCCACTGGTATTTAAATTATGGTTTCACAATGTGTAAATCTACTATTTATTCTCATTCACTCAAAAAAAATCAGTAGAATTAAGAAGAGCCTGTAAACCTGCAGATTTTTAATTCCCAATTTAAACCTACATCTTTACAATCATCATCCATCCTTTTTAATGATAAAAATACCATCAATAATACTATTGATAAGCACATTTTTATCCCTAAATGCTTTCTCTCAAGATTTAGGATATGAAAAAGTAGGAATAGCCTCGTTCTATGCCAATTCATTTTATGGCAAAAAAACCGCTAGCGGGGAGAAGCTAAAAAAGACCTTATTAACCGCTGCACACAAGCGTTTTCCATTCAATACCTTAGTTGAAGTGACGAACTTAGCTAATCGCAAAAGTGTCATTGTTCGCATTAATGATCGGGGACCTTACAAAAAAGGGCGTGTCATCGATTTGTCTGAAGCCGCCGCAAAGAAACTAAACCTAAAAAAAATAGGCTTAGTGAAGGT
>JAURHT010000082.1 GCA_030833145.1 Aquirufa sp. | reverse complement strand
GCATTTTATAAAATTTATAGCCTATGTTAAGTCGTGTAGCCAATTCCATTTATTGGATGAACCGGTACATCGAGAGAGCTGACAATTACGCCCGCTTCATCTCGGTGAATTTTAATCTTGCCCTCGATTTACCCCCGAATGTCCCAGAACAATGGGAGCCTTTAATCGTAGCGACGGCCGATCATTACAATTTCTTCGAACATTACCCCGAAGCAAACCGGGAGAACGTGTTATACTTCATGACCTTCGATGTCAATAATCCGAACTCGATTCTTTCATGTCTGTATTCAGCACGCGAGAATGCCCGCACCATTCGCGAAAGTATTTCGAAGGAAATGTGGGAATATGTAAACCAAATCTACTGGAAAGTAAAGGACCGCGTTGAGGGAAGTAAAAGCTGGGAATTAGCCAGATATCAAGGTTTTTTAGAGGAAATTAAGTCTGGAAGTCAGTTGTTTTATGGCATTGTAGATTCAACCATTACCCGGGGAGAAGGCTGGCATTTTGGTCAGTTAGGAAAATTATTAGAACGTGCAGATAAAACGACGCGCTTTTTAGATGTTAAATATTTTACCCTTTTACCTAATGTGGACGCAGTGGGTTCACCGTTAGATCTGTTATTATGGTCTTCGGTTTTGAAATCGGTTTCTGCCTACAACATGTTCCGACAACAATACAAAGTGGTGAATCCGACGAATATTGTGGAATTTTTGATCTTAGACAAAGGGTTTCCGCGATCCGTGGTCCATTGTTTAACCGAAGCAGAACAATCGCTTTATGCTATTTCCGGAACTTCTTTTGACCACGGCTACTCGAATTTAGCGGAGAAAAAACTATCCAAGATCCTTTCTGAGGTTCAATTCACAGAGATCGAGGATATTTTAACAACCGGATTGCATCAGTTTTTGGATGCTTTCCAAACCTCGAACAACGACATCGGACAAACGATACACAACACTTATTTTGACTTAAAGCCGGTCAATTAAGCCGGCTATTTGTTAAAATTAGTGTAATATTGCGCTCCCATTTGCCACCCATCATTATATGACTTATTGTTTAGGAATTACTGTTAAAGAAGGATTAATTGCGATTGCAGACACAAGAATTACTGCAGGTAACGAAGTATATTCGAATAAGAAAATCTCTATTCACGAGATTAAAGATCATTCGCTCTTCATTATGACAGCAGGATTGCGCTCTGTACGCGATAAAGCTGTCACCTATTTCAATCAAGCCATTGAGGATGAGGAAGAAAGCTACGATTATATGTTTCAGGCGGCGACGTCTTTTGGCCAAAAACTAAAACAAGTAGCTGCTGAAGATCGCGAAACCCTAGAAAAAGAAGGCTACGCTTTTAATTTACACGCGATTGTAGGTGGACAAATGCCTAAAGACAACGAACACAAGCTGTTTTTAATCTTCCCAGAAGGCAATTGGATTGAGATTAATGACGGATTAAAATACCAGATTATTGGTAATTCGAATTACGGAAAACCTTTATTGAACCGCAATTTGACCAACGAAACTTCGCTAAAAGACGCCTTAAAAATGGGATTCTTGTCATTCGACGCGACCCAAGTAAGTGCCAATGATGTTGACTTCCCTATTGATGTGGTTGTTTACGAAAAGAATAGTTTCAAGGCTAAAGAGGTTAGACTTTACAAGGAAGACATGCAAAAGATTTCCGACGATTGGAACGAAGCATTGCGTAAATCCCTCGAAGGAATCGAAGAAGGTTGGATGAAAGATTTAATTTCGCCTACGAAATGATCGCGCGCATTCAGCATAAACTTCGGTATGAATATAGTGAATCGGTCACCTTAGACCCGCACGTCCTCTATTTACATCCGCGTAAAAGTGCCCTATTAACAGTTCAAGATTTCCAATTAGACATTCATCCTAGCCCGGTTCAAATTTCAAAAAACTTGGATCCAGAAGGTAACATTCAAAATATCCTATTCTTCAAGGAGCCGACAAATTTTCTAGAAATAGAAATGAAGGCGACGGTAGAGACAACCGAGTTCAATCCATTTGACTTCGTCTACTTCCCTTTCGAGAGTAAAACATTACCCATCACTTATTCTCGTTCCTACCAAAAAACGCTCAGCCCCTATTTAGGTTTAGAGGGTGTTACTCCGAATGTAGAACAAATGGCTCGCCAGATCGCTTCAGGTGTGCGTTATAGCACTTCAGCCTATCTTTCTGCTTTGAACGAGTTCATCTTTACCAATTTCGCCTACGAGATTCGCGAAGAGGGAAATCCGAACACGCCTGAATTCACCCTGATTAACCGCAAGGGTTCATGCCGGGATTATGCGGTCTTGTTTTCTGCGCTGTGTCGCGCGATGGGCTTAGCTACAAGATTTGTTTCAGGTTATTATATTGGAGTCGCACCTGTTGATGTACCTAATCAGACGCATCATTTACATGCCTGGGTGGAGGTTTATTTGCCAGGTGGTGGCTGGAGAGGCTATGACCCAACTCAGCACGAGGTCGTTTCTGGCAACCATATTCCATTAGCGGCGTCTTGTCTTCCAGAAGAAATTACACCCGTTTACGGATCCTACAGAGGCTCTGCAAGTTCGCTATTAACTACCAACGTATTTATTGAGAGAATTTAGCCGACTAATAATTGAGCCAAAAGATAATCTGCAATCAAAATCGCAATACACGAATTGGTTACCGCAGCGGTACTTGCTGTCCCTACTTCGTAGGCACCACCTTTCGTGTAGAATCCTTTAAAGGCAGAAATCGTTACGATTAAAAAGGCAAACACCACTGATTTCGTCAATGCAAAAATCATATAGTTTCCTTTGAATTGGAATTGTAATCCTTTGATGTATTCCTGTGGAGAAATCGATCCTGTTAACCATCCGGCTAAATAGCCTCCGTAGATGGCCAAAAAGCAAGCTAGGGTCACCAACATGGGGAAAGTAATCATTGCGGCAATGATTTTAGGTAATACTAAATAAGACCGAGAGTTAATCCCCATCACTTCAAGTGCATCAATTTGTTCCGTAATGCGCATCGTCCCTAATTGACCAGCAATGTTAGAACCAATTTTACCAGCTAAAACGACACAGGTAATGGTAGGCCCCATCTCTAAAATGGTCGAATCCCGAACAATTAAGCTAATAATGTATTGCGGAACGAAGGGATTATCCATATTCGCCGCGGTTTGCACGCAAGTAACAGCTCCTAAAAAGGATGAGACAATCGCTACAATCAAGATCGAATTAATACCGATGTCCACACATTCCTGAAACGTCAAGGCGAGATAAACCCGAAATTTTTCTGGATTTGTAAAAAGCTTTCCCAGGAAGATTAAATATTTGCCTAATTTTGACATCTGATTGGTATATTACACATCGATATTTATCAAAGATAATGAACAAAACGGCAATAATTAGTGGGGGTAGCCAAGGAATTGGCAAAGCGTTAGTGAAAAAATTCCTTTCGGAGGGGTTTACTGTTTTTACGTGTTCGCGGACGGGTGAGAAATTGAAGGAACTCGAAACGGAATTCAATTCGCCTTTATTATATACGTTTGTCGCGGATTTGAGCGACAAAAAACAATGCCAGGACTTTGCTGGATGGGTTTTGGGCCATACCAAAACCATCGATGTACTGATCAACAACGCCGGCTTTTTCATGCCAGGTCAAATCCAAAACGAGGAGGATGGCGTTTTAGAACGTCAAATCGAGGCTAATTTATACAGCGCCTATCATTTGACACGTGCCTTTTTACCGACATTACAGGCTCAAAAATCCGGTCACATTTTTACCATCTGCTCTACAGCCTCTATCACGGCCTATACTGCGGGTGGATCTTATTGCATCAGTAAGTTTGCCTTATTAGGCTTCACTAAGGTTTTGCGCGAAGAAACGAAATTGCAAGGAATTAAAGTGACAGCCATTTTACCTGGAGCCACTTTAACACCCGCTTGGGATGGAGTGGAATTGCCAGAATCGCGGTTTATACCGGCAAACGATGTGGCATCGACGATTTATTCGGCTTACACGATGAATCCGTCTACGGTTTTGGAAGAAATACTCATCAGGCCACAATTAGGGGATATCGAACTATGAGACCCTGGGATAAATACAGCATCACGGAACTACCTGAAATTGCGTCTAGCTTAATTCGCGAGACCAAAGACTACCCGAATGTGTGGTTGTTTCGCGGGGAAATGGGTGCTGGAAAAACGACTTTAATAAAGGAGATTTGCCACCAATTAGGGGTATCACAATCTGTCCAAAGCCCCACTTTTTCATTGGTGAATGAATATGTGGATGGCAAAGATAATCCCGTTTATCATTTTGATTTATACCGATTGAAGAACGCTCAAGAGGCTTTTGACATCGGATTAGAAGAATATTTAGATTCTGGACATTTGTGTCTAGTGGAGTGGCCGGAGCAGGCGGAGGAATTTTGGACCTTTGAACATCTCGAGTTAAACGTCTCCCACGTCGATGACGCGCACCGTAAATTAGAAGTTGTATGGCGAAGATATTAGAGCACAATCCTTTTCAGGATTTACTTTCTAAGCAAGGCATCGCGCCTTTAGAGGCGATGGCCTGGACGAAGCAGAATGCCCAAAGCATCCGCATCAGCCTCCCTAAGGAGTCCGATCCGAACGAAAACCGCATTTCATTAAGCCCACAAGCCGTTACCTTATTAACCAATAATGGCCACGAAATCGTGATCGAAAAAGGTGCGGGAGAACGCGCAGGCTTCAGTGATTCAGACTATTTATTAGCCGGAGCGAGTGTGAGCGAGGATGTGGCGATGATTTGGCAAAGTGCCTTGACGTTAAAGATCACCCCTCCTACCATCGCCGAAATCGCGCGTATGAAAGAGGGCCAAGCCTTTATTTCGAGTGCCTCTTACCAGCATTTATCCTCGGAGTTAATTGATGCCATTAATGCCAAAAAGCTGATGGCCATCGGCCTCGAATTCGTCGAAGACAATGGTGGAGGCTTTCCTTTCATCAAAATAATGGCTGAAATAGCCGGACAATTGATTTTGCCTATTGCCACCGATTTGATTCAAAAGAAAAAAGGATTGCTATTGGGACATGTCACAGGTGTTCCTCCTTGTAATCTTGTGCTTTTAGGTGCGGGTCAGGTGGTGGAGCAGGTGGCGCGAGCGGCAGCGAGCGCAGGCATTCAGTTCCAAGTATTCGATAAAGATATTTATAAGTTGCAACGTCTAAAAGCGGCGCTTGGTTTCCCCATCGTCACGCAGGTGATTGATTCGGAAAACCTGGCTAAAGCTTTACAAGATGCCCAAATTATTGTGGGGGCCTTGCGTTCAGACAGTGGAATTACTCCTTGCATTGTGACCGAGGAAATGGTGAGCAAACTAAATCCAGGAACATTGATTTTAGATGTTTGTATTGACCAAGGCGGCTGTTTTGAGACTTCAGAGCCTTGTACGATTCAAAAGCCGACATTCGAGAAATACGGAGTAACTCATTTCTGTGTACCCAATATTCCATCCCTAGTGGCTCACACGGCTAGTTTAGCGATGAGCAACCTGATGACCTCCTTCATCTTGAAGGCGGGAAAGACCGGGGGTGTCGAAGAAATGCTTTGGCAAGGAAAATCCTTTATGAAAGGCGTATTCTGCTATAAAGGCTTCGTGACGCAACCCAGCACCGGAAAATTGTTCCATAAACCGGTTAAAGACATCCAATTATTATTACTAAGTAAGAGTTAAATCATGATCGAAGATTACACAGCCCTTTCCAATGCGCCCAATTCCCCGGACTTAAACGGGAAATATTTAGGCCTCATCTCCTCTGATTTCATCAAAGTAGCAGATGCCTTGAAAGAAGCGTCCTATCAAATCAAAAAGCGTGGCTTCTCCGATTTCCCCATCTTTGTGACTTCACAACGCCCCATCGAAATCGGCCAAAAACTGATCGGCGTAGGTGAATTGCACGAAAACAAATGGAACTACCACGCTTCGATGATGGAAGAATTTGTGCAGCGCAAACTGATCGCAGAAGAAAATATGGAATTATTTGTCCAAAACTTCAAAGACATCGAAGAATTCGCGTGCCTCTTTGTGGTGGATGGGCAGTTTACGAATTTTGTGTTTATTCCTTTTCCGGAGGAGGGTTCGGAGATTAGCGAGTAATAAAGTATAAAGCACAAAAAATAAAGCATAGAGTTGGTATCGCCTATGGCGATAAATTCATGAAGTGCTAGCTCCGGACTCATTTCCTCCGGACTCAATCTTTATACTTTGTGCTTTATTCTTTATGCTTTAAAGATGAAAACGGATGAAAATCCTGCACCATCTGAGTCAAATACGCTCGATCCAAGTGAGTGTAAATCTCAGTCGTCAAGATTGATTCATGCCCTAGCATCTCTTGAACGGCGCGCAAGTCAGCTCCGCCTTCGATTAAATGCGTTGCAAATGAATGGCGAAAGGTGTGTGGGCTTATCACCTTGGTGATGCCTGCTTTCGATGCGAGGTCTTTGCATATCAAGAAAACCATCACACGACTCAAGCCTGAACCACGGCGATTTAGAAAGACTAAATGAGTGGCGTCTTTTTTGACAGGTACAGAAGGTCTAACTGAATCCAAATACAGATTCAAATACTTAAACGCATCGCGACCTGCTGGAACTAGGCGTTCTTTATCGCCTTTCCCGCGCACTTTGATGAAGCCTTGATCTTCATAAATATCCTCTCTTTTTAGGCCAATCAGTTCCGAAACACGTAATCCTGCACCATATAAAAATTCAAGCATCGCACGGTTTCGTACCCCTTCCGGACTGGAAAGATCTGCCTCATCAAGGATGGCCGTGATCTCGTCAAAGGAAAGGGTGTCGGGTAATTTGCGGCCCATTTGGGGATTTTTCACGTGAACGGTGGGATCCGCATTTAGCGTGCCGTCGAACACGAGAAATTGAAAAAAGGCACGAATACCAGATAAGGTACGCGATTGTGTACTTGCCTCGATGCCTAAGGAGTGCAGGTCTTTTAAGAAGGCCAAAATATGGGATTCGTTTACTTGGTCGATGGCTACTGGTGAAATAGCTAAATAAGTTTCTAGTTTTTGGATATCCCGTAAATAGGCTTCGTGGGAGTGCTTGGATAAGCCGCGCTCAATTTTCAGGTAATCTCCAAAAGATTGGATTTCTGTCTCCCACATATACAATTTGTTGTATGAATCCCGTAAATTTAAAGTAATTACGTATTTTTACACCGAATGTTTCCTTTTAAAATATGGTAAAAAAGAAAATTTTAATCCTGAATGGTCCTAATCTAAATTTATTAGGCACGCGTGAACCAGAAATTTATGGTGCACAGACGTTCGAGCAGTTTTTGGAAATCTTACATGATAAATTTGGGGAGCAATTAGACATTGCCTATTTTCAATCGAATGAAGAAGGAGCACTCATCAATAAATTACACGAAGTAGGGTTCAGCTATGACGGTATTTTATTCAATGCAGGCGGATATACACATACTTCAGTGGCTTTAGGCGATGCGGTAGCATCCATTAAAACGCCGGTTATTGAGATTCACATTTCGAATGTACATGCGCGGGAGGATTTCCGCCACCATAGTTATTTAAGCCCTAAGGCAAAGGGAATTATTGTAGGTTTTGGCCTTCGTGGTTACGAGTTAGGCCTTTATTCCTTTATTTAAACCATGTTATCCTTCTACCCTGGCCCCTCTAAGGTTCATCCAGAGGCCCTTGGATACATTCAAGAGGCTTTTGAGCAGGGTATTGTCAGCATCAACCACCGGAGCGAGCGCTTTGAAAAATTACTGGAAGCGACTTTTCAAGAGCTTCATTACAAATGGAATATTCCTAAAGACTATACCATCTATTTCGTTTCATCGGCGACAGAAGCCTGGGAGATTGTCATTCAATCTTTAGTTAGAAAAAAGTCAACCCACTTGTACAATGGCGCTTTTGGTAAAAAATGGGCTCATTATGCAGCATCCGTTGCAGAATCTTTTGAATTCTCCATAGACCAAAGCCTTGCTGAAATTGCACAGCAAATAGGACCCATTCAGGGTGACACTTTATGTCTGGTCCAAAGCGAAACTTCGAATGGTACAGGCCAAAATATACGTCGAATAGATTATCAACTAGCTGACGATGCCCTCATTGCAGTGGATGCCACATCCTCGATGGGCGGCATTGAATTACCATGGAATGAGGCTGATGTTTGGTTAGCATCGGTACAAAAATGCATCGGGATTCCAGCGGGAATGGGCATACTCATTTGTTCTCCTAAGGCATTAGCTCGAGCAAGAGAATTAAACCGTGCGACGCATTATAATGACGTTTTGTTTTTGGAAGAAAACAGACGTTTGTTTCAAACGCAAATGACTCCTAATGTGTTGAGCATATACCTGATTTACCGTTTGACTCAACAATTGCCAAAGCTTTCAGAAATACATCGTGCGACTTTGGCTAAAATGAAAGTATGGACAGATTTCTGGGATAATGAAACGGAGTTTAGTTATTTAGTTGAAAAACCAGCTTTACGTTTACCAACGGTTTTGGCCTTAACAGGAGCTCCTGAAAAGATCAAACAATTACACCAAATATGCCTAATTAAAGACATAGAACTAG
>JAURHT010000149.1 GCA_030833145.1 Aquirufa sp. | reverse complement strand
TTAAAAGAAAAAGAACTATGAAAAAAGTATTGATTTTATTGTGTCTTTTGGCACCCATGATTAGCTTCGCTCAAAACGAAGAATCCCTGAAAGAAGCGGAATTAAACCGTTTTAAGGTGATGGTGGCGAAAGATATCCCTGGATTACAAGCCGTGTTACACAAAGACTTAGTGTATTTTCACTCGAGTGGAATGCAAGATTCGAAAGATACATACATCGCTTCTATTGCTTCTGGAAAATCGAGTTATGTGACGATTACGCCGGAGGAAATGCAACAACGTGTTTATGGCAAGACGGGAATAAATACTGGGATTGTATCCATTTTGCAGCAGGCAGCTGATGGCGTTCAGACAACGATTCGCCTACGCTTTACAGACGTATTTGTTTATGCGGACAAGCGTTGGCAAATGGTTTCTTGGCAGTCGACTAAATTAGTCCCTGCGCAAAAGCCGTAATTTTTCCGTAGATATACGCTAGATCCTCGTCCTCGATACAATAGGGGGCGAGGATGTAGATCGTATTTCCTAAAGGACGCATCAAAATCCCTTGCTCCAAGAAGTAGCGGTAAATATCATCCCGGATGGAGTGTAAATAACCATCGGTTTCTCCCGTTTCCACTTCCATGGCTAAAATCGTGCCATGAATTCGTACATTTTTTAGGATGGGATGATCTGCCATCTTTGCCGCAAAAGCCCGATGATTTGCTTCAATTCGCGCGATAGATGTCCAAGTTTCAGACTTTTCCATCAAATCCATACTCGCATTCGCTGCGGCGCAGGCTAATGGATTTGCCGTAAAGGAATGAGAATGGAACATCATCTTTCGACGGTCATCCGAAAGGAAGGATTGGAAAATTTTCTCGCTGCAAACGGTTAATCCCATGGCCATCATTCCGCCCGTTAGGCCTTTGGAGAAACAAACAATGTCTGGTTTCTCTGCCAAATAATCCATCGCAAACCACTTCCCCGTACGACCGAATCCGGTCATGATTTCATCAGCGATGCAGAACATCCCTTTTTCATGTGCCATCCGAATCAATGAATCCAAGGTAGACGCCTCGTACATTTTCATTCCTCCCGCACCTTGAATCAAAGGCTCAAAGATGAAAGCCGCGTAGTCGTCTGCGTTTAAAGAAGACATAGCCGAAAGGCAAGTGTCAGCATCTTGAGGGCTCGGCAAAAATTCCACCTCGAAAAGCATATCCTGAAAGGGGTCATTGAAGGAACTTGGTGCCCCTAAACTCATCGCCCCAAAGGTATCCCCATGGTAAGCATCTGCAAAAGCGAGAATTTTTCTGCGTTGCGTATTCCCTTGATTATGGAAGAATTGCAAGGCCATTTTAATGGCAACCTCCACTGCTGTAGAGCCGTTATCTGAGAAGAAAACCCGTTCAAAATTAGACGGCAAATGGCTTAATAAACGTTCTGAAAGTCGAACCGCCGGTTCGTGGGTAAAGCCCGCGAAGATGACTTGTTCGAGCTGGAGCGCTTGTTCGTACACTTTTTGGGCTAAATACGGATGCCCGTGACCATGCGTATTCACCCACCAAGACGAAATCGCATCGATGTATTTTTTACCCTCCGTATCAAATAAGTGCGCGCCTTTCCCGCTCGCAATCGGAATCGAAACAGGTTCGATCTGGTGTTGCGTGAAGGGGTGCCAAACGACCGCCGCATCCCGAGAAGACAAATTCGAATTAGACATGGATTTTATTTGCATACGAAGCGATTACCGCTTCATTGATTTCTGATTCCTGATTCACGCGCAAAATAAGCGGCAAACCGGTGTGATTCAAAATAAACTTTTCGCCTGAAGGATTTTCGGGTCCATTGAACACGATTCCGGCCATTGGAATTCCGTGTTGCTTTAAAATCTCGAAGCTTAAAATCGTATGATTGATGCTGCCTAAATAGTTTTTGCTCACTAAAATGACCGGTAAATTCAGGTGTTTGATGAGGTCTAAATTTGTCTGCTGATCATTTAATGGAACCATAATTCCTCCGGCTAATTCGACGATTAAGGTTTTATCAGTGGGAATTTTAAAACTCTCCAGGGTGATCGTAATACCATCGATTTCTGCTGCTGAATGCGGAGAAAGTGGTTGAGTTAGGGCATAAGTGGACGGATGAACGGTGGCCGATGGGACCCAATTGCGAATCCAGTAGGCATCTCCCGTAGCCATATCCCCAGATTGAACGGGTTTCCAATAGTCTGCTTTTAAGCCAGCTGTTAAAATGGCTGATGCGACTGTTTTTCCGATTTCGGTGCCGATTCCGGCGACGATAAACTGTTTCATTCGAGTGTTTTTATTAGTGATTTTATTTGTTCCTGTGTGTGGTTTGCGCTTAACGTGATGCGAATGCGTTCTTTGCCTTTCGCTACCGTGGGGAAAACGATAGGCTTGATGGCGAATTCGCTGGCGGAGGCTGCTTTGGCTCGCACGGCTTCGTTTCCGGTCACGAAGAAGGTTTGGATGGCTGTTTGGCTATCTCCCCAGGCATCAGAATGGCAGTTTGCGCGGAATAAAGCGATGTTTTCTTGCAGTTTTTGTCTGGCTTCGTTTTGAGAAGGCAAATAGTGCAAGGTGCTTAAAAGCGCTGAAACGTGTGCCGGTGTGGGTGCTGTGGAATAAATGAACGGTCTGGCGAAGTTCACTAGGTATTCTTTGAGGGCCAAAGACCCCAAGACCACCGCTCCCGCATTTCCCCAAGCTTTCCCGAACGTGATTACTCGAGCAAAAACATCCTCGCATATCCCCAATTCGTAGACTAATCCTTGGCCTTCTGGTCCGTAAACCCCGCCGGAATGGGCCTCATCCACGATGAGTTCAGCCTGGTATTTATTTTTTAGTTCAATCAAAGCGCGCAACGGTGCCAAATCGCCATCCATCGAATAAACCGATTCCACGACGATCCACTTACGAGTTTCGGCGGGGTATTGATCTAAAAGATGAACTAAGTCATCGAGGTTATTGTGCTTGAAGATTCGTCGTTCGGCTTTGGAAAGACGTAAACCATCAATTAAACTCGCGTGTAATAGTTTATCACAGAAAATGACGTCACCTTCTTGTGGTAGAGATGAGATCAAACCGATGTTTGCATCGTAGCCTGAACTAAATAGCAGAGCGGCTTCTGATCCGTGAAAGGCAGCACATTCTTTTTCGAATTGCTCGATTAAAGCGGAGTGTCCTGAAATGAGTCGAGATCCGGTAGCCCCATTTTTGCGCCATTCGCCGGGTAAACCTTCGAAATCGCGTGCGATGGACGCTGCGAGAACTGGATCTCCTGCTAAACCGAGATAATCGTTCGAACAAAAATCTGTGCGGCCATCCAGCACGGATAATTGCCTGAACAAGCCCTCTTTACGACGGGATTCCAGAAGGTCAATAAGCTGCTGCTGAATGTTTTCCATAGATTCTTGTGCTGCAAAACTACGAAATAATCGCCGTGGACGTATATTTTATCATTTAATTGATTTTCAAGCCCAAATTTTGGCCTAAAACCTTGACAATTCCCCGCGAATACCGTAGTATTGCATGTCGATTCTGACAATTCAACGAGTAAACGTCCCCTAATTTTCTCATTTGACACACATTCTGACAGAACTGTCTGTTGTCAATCTTAATTAATCATTCCCCCTTTATGGAAGATAAGCCTATCAAAAGAGTAAAAAAAGCACAAGAAGAAGATTCATCATCAAACGAACGACCTAAGCGTCAACGAATTAAGAAGAGCAACGAAGAAGCCCCTTTGTTACCAATGGAGGCAAAAGCTTCGTCCGAAGAAGCACCTATCGAATACAAAGAAGTAGCAGCTCCAGAAGAATTCTTAGTAGACACTTCCTTCATCACTAGCACAGAAAACACAAAAGACGAGGTTTCTCCTACGGATGCGCCTGTCGATGTAGATAAATTACCCAAGGAGGAGGCGCCGGCACCGGTTCACCACCACAATAAACACCGTTCGAATTATAACCAAGTCATCAAGGAATTAGATGGTTTGATCGAAAACGAGGGAGTTTTAGAGATTATGCAGGAGGGCGGATACGGATTTATGCGTTCGTCTGATTACAATTACTTGGCATCTCCGGATGATATTTATGTGTCCCCATCACAAATCAAAATGTTTGGTTTGAAGACAGGAGACACCATTTTAGGTAAGATTCGTCCACCGAAAGAAGGGGAGAAGTATTTCGCTTTATTGAAAGTGGAATCAGTGAATGGAAAGACAACGGATGAGATTCGTGACCGGATCAATTTTGAATATTTGACGCCTTTGTTCCCAGAGGAAAAGTTGAACTTGTCTTCGACGCCGGATAATTATTCGACGCGTATTTTGGACTTGTTTGCGCCGATAGGTAAAGGCCAACGTGGTATGATTGTGGCTCAGCCGAAGACCGGTAAAACTGTGTTGCTGAAAGACATCGCCAATGCGATTTCGCGTAACCACCCCGAGGTTTACTTGATCATCTTGTTGATCGACGAACGTCCAGAGGAGGTAACCGATATGCAGCGTTCGGTGCGCGCGGAGGTAATTTCATCTACCTTCGATGAGCAAGCAGAGCGTCATGTGAAAGTGGCGAATCTTGTCTTGGAGAAAGCAAAGCGCATGGTGGAATGTGGCCACGATGTG
>JAURHT010000189.1 GCA_030833145.1 Aquirufa sp. | reverse complement strand
TCTGCGTCTTTCGCACGCATGGCATCTTTGATACCATTCTCGATAGTTAATTTTAACGACATAGCTTGTTTTGATTAAAAATGAGCCTTCACTCCTTCTAAAAATTCCCGGTGGTTACTTAACCTCGGAACTTTATGCTGGCCGCCTAATTTCCCTCGTTCCCGCATCCAGTTGTGGAAGGTTCCGGCTGGGGCGATATGGACCAAAGGAGGGCCAAGCACTAAATCATAAGACCTTTTCGCATCGTAATCCGAGTTTTGCTCGCGAAGCGTTTGGTCTAATATCTGTGCAAAGGTACGAAAATCTTTTGGGGCTTTTGAAAATTCGATCACCCATTCATGATGCCCATTTTTGCCCTCGTTCATAAAGGCCGGAGCCGCCGTATAATCCTTGATCTCTGCCTGGGTCGCGGCGCAAGCGCGAGCGACGGCTGTCTCCGCATTCTCGATGATCAACTCTTCCCCAAAAGCATTGATGAAATGCTTCGTCCTCCCTGAAATCTTAATCCGATACGGACTAACCGACGTAAATTTCACGGTATCCCCGATCTTGTAGCGCCACAATCCCGCATTCGTCGAAATGACCATGGCGTAATTCACGCCTACTTCTACCTGGCTTAAAGAAACGATGGTACTCGCCTCTTCCCCCTCGTCGTTCATTGGAATGAACTCGTAGAAAATGCCGTAATCGAGCATGAGGAGCATCTCATCGGGTTTGGAAAGATCATCCTGAATCCCAAAGAACCCTTCAGACGCATTGTATATCTCTAAAAATCCAACCTGTGACGACGGAAAAATCTGGTTCTTAAACAACTCGCGGTAGGGCCCAAAAGCCACCGCCCCGTGAATCATAAACTCAAAATTCTCCCACACCTCCAAAATCGACTTCTTTCCGGTAATCTCTAAAATCTTCTCAATCAACACGAGCGTCCACGTGGGAACGCCTAAAATACTCGTCACATTCTCCTTCGACGTCTCAATCGCCATCTTCTCGATCTTCTGATCCCAATCCCCCATCAGCGCCACATCGAGCGAGGGCGTGCGAATAATTTGCGCCCAAATAGGCAAATTCTTCATCACCACCGCGGACACATCCCCCATCAACATGCTCGAATTCACCGGATTCTCCGTCAAACTCCCGCCGATGGACAGGCCTTTCCCCTCAAACACTTTGGTATCTGGCTTATTCGCCGCCAGCAACGTAATCATATCTTTCCCGCCCATCATGTGGCATTCTTCCAACGCTTCTTTCGAGACTGGAATGAATTTACTCCGGGCATTCGTGGTACCAGAAGACTTCGAATACCAGCTTATGGGCGTATCCCACAAGATATTTTGCTCCCCTTGCATCATTCGATCGATGTAGGGAAAGATCTCCTCGTAAGTAGAAATAGGGACTTGCTGTTTGAATCTCTCGTAGTTACTAATATCGGCGTAGCCGTGTTTCGTTCCCCATTCGGTCGATCGGCCATGAGACAATAAGCCCTGCAACATTTGTTCTTGTAGTTCCAAAGGCCGTTCGTACATCGCCTCAATCCGCGGCATTCTCCGCTTCATAAACCACAACAAAGTCTCATTAAACAACGACATGTTTAGGGCTTAAGGAATTGAGGGGCACGATTCGGGTAATCGGTAATGATGCCGTCTACCCCCCAATCGCTGAATTGCTGCATCTCTGCCGTCGTATTGATCGTCCAGGGAATGACTTGCATTCCTTTCAAGTGACAAAAATCAATCTGCTCTTTCGTCAAATACTTGTGCGAGGGACTAAAAATATCGGGAACAAAACCCAACGACGTGAGCATCTGCTCTGGAGTCTCTTTCTCCACTAAAGCGGAAATTCGCCCCTGGTGAATCGCCGTTTTCCAGTAGTGCAATACTGCAAAGTCGAAACTCTGCAAGATCAATGAGGAAGGTGAAATATGAGCTGAAATCACAGACCAAACGCGATCAGCGAATTCCTTTACCGTTGCCGGTTGTGATTTGCCGTATTCTATTGGCTCAGATTTGATCTCGATGTTGTAATAAACGGGACGACCCGATTTACGCGCAAAAGCTTCCCCTAATGCGAGTACCTCAGAAAGCAAAGGCTTATAAGTCGAGACGCGCGCCTGTTCTGGGAAGAGTTTGTTCCCGCGGGAACCTACATCGAACGATTTAATTTCGGCATAGGTTTTTTGGTATAGATTAATAGACGCATCCGTTACAGGTTTTCCGTCCGGAAAGGAGGCATATAAGGGATTCAAATAGGGTTCGTGAGAAACGTAGACCTGTCCATCAGCTGAAAGACACACGTCCATTTCGAGTACCGTCACACCCATTTCTAACGCATGTTGAAACGCTGGTAGGGAGTTTTCCGGATATAAGCCTCTACAACCACGATGTCCTTGAATCACAGGCGATTGCCCCATAGAAATTAGATTAATACACAATAATAAGCAAAGGAGCTTTTTCATGGTTTTTTAGCCGCTGCTTTTTTAGCTCGTTCCTCTATAATTTCGTTCACCCGGGTATATAATTTGACGAAAGCGGCGGGATCTTTAACATAGGAACCTAGGCTTTTGGCCACCTGAGTAGAATCAAGACCGCGTTTCTTCAAAGTCTGCTTCGATAATTCGTGGTAAAGAACTAGGGCCGTATCGGAATTGCCCAGATGCATATTTTGGATAATTGCCTCGTCTATGTGGATATCTGCCAAAATCTGTGCCATCTGTTCCTGCTCTAATCGGTTGCTATCTGATTCACTCGTGCAAGAATAGAATCCACACACACTCAGAGCCAAGAAAAGCAATAAATAGACCTTTTTCATCTTGTAAATATACCCGTAAATTAGAAAGCTTTTAGCTCATTTCATTCAGATTGGGTAAAATTTAGGTAATTTAGTCTCGTGGATATGGACATTAAAGCCTTCCTGACCCATGTTGTTCAGCTGGAAATTCGCATAAGAAAAGCGATTAACACGCAAATGCATGGAAATTTCTCCTCCGTCTTTAAGGGATCGGGCTTAGAATTTAGTGACCTACGTCAATACCATTACGGGGACGATGTTCGACACATTGACTGGAATACCTCTTCTAAGGGTCACGGAACATTTGTAAAACTCTTCAAAGAAGAAAAAGAACAAACCGTTTTCTTCCTCATCGACGTCAGTGCCTCCGGAACAGTAGGTAGACGTGGAAATAGCAAAATCAAGACTTTAAAAGAAGTGGCTGGGGTGTTAGCCTTTGCTGCAATTCAAGAAGCGAGCCACCTCGGCTTCGTCTGCTTTAGTGATAAAAATGAAAAATATATGCCACCAGCCATGGGAAAAAAGCATGGCTATAAGGTGATTTCAGAGCTTTTTAGAGTGGAAGCGGAAAATTCAGCGACTGATTTAAAGGCGGGTTTAACCTTCGCATTACAGACCTTAAAACGTAAAAGTCTGTTATTTGTCCTGTCTGATTTTATTGACGAAGGATATGAAGATCTTTTGC
>JAURHT010000128.1 GCA_030833145.1 Aquirufa sp. | reverse complement strand
CTTTTAAAACAAAAAGCTAAAGCAGTTAATAACTTAAGAATGATCGGAGTTGCTCAAGTAATTGAAGCAAATTTATTGGCAACAGCAGCAGATTTATGGGGAGATGTTCCTTACAACCAGGCTAGTGATGATAAATTTCCTAACCCTACCTATGACCCACAAGCTGATGTTTATAAAAGAATTCAGTCAGTGCTTGATTCTGCCATTATAAACTTAAATTCAACTTCATTTGTTGACTTCGCTGCTCAAGATATCCATTTTGCAGGCAACATGACAAAATGGATACAGACAGCTAATACTTTAAAGGCTAGATATTACTTGCATGTCAGAGATTATACAAACGCGTTAAAATTTGGAGCTCTGGGAATTAACAATGCAACTAATAACTGGTTGGCACCACATAATGCGTTAGGTAAAGGCACTTACAATCAATATTACCAATTTTTTGCACAAGATCGTCCATCCTGGATGGACGCTAGCGGAACGTTTTTTGTGGGTTTAATGAACTCAGCTTCAACGGCAACCTATAGAGGAAATGCAAAAACAATAGAGAAGTCCAGAATGAGTTATTTATGTACTGGTACAACTAATTTAAACTACACTACAAACGGATTTTTTGGACAGACTTCAGCATTTCCTCTAGCAACTTATGCAGAGAACTTATTAATTATAGCGGAAGCTGATACAAGATTAAATGGTATAAATGCGGGGCTAACAAGATTGAATGCCTTCAGGTCCTATATGTCTACCGGAGGATATATTAACTCTACCTATTTAACCACTGGAAATTTTAAATACGATCCATATATTGCCGCAGACTTCACCTCAGGTGGAATAGAAAATCCAGTCAGTAAAGCAGTTACCCCTACTGAGGCTTTATTAAGAGAAATTTTAGAGGAACGATATATTACGTTGATTGGAACATTTGAAGGATTTAATGATATGAGAAGAACATTCAAAGAATCCAATATCAAAGTGCCGATACCTGTAAATTTTGGCTCAAATCTGCCTCAAAGAATGTTGTATCCACAAGTTGAAGTTGATCGCAATACAAGTATGCCAACTAGTTATCCAGACTTATTTTCTCCAACACCCATAAATAAATAAAATTGAAAAAGTATCTATTCATATTTTTATACCTATTTGGTCTCTCGCAAATCCACGCCCAAATTAGGGTTAAGTTATACAAAGATATTCCACCAGGTAATTTGTATCCTAACAATACTGAAAGCTTAGTGGATAAGGGCAGAAAGAAAATAGAAAATATTTCAATTCCTGAGATAATGGTTTTTAAACCATTGTCTCAGGACATCAATAGGCCAGCAGTGGTTATTTGCCCTGGAGGGGGCTTTACAAGCCTTTCCATCTTTGATGGAGGATATGAAATTGCAGAGGAATTTACCAAGCACGGTATCGTTGCTATTGTATTGAAATACAGAACCTACATGGATCATTTTTATAAGGACTATAAAAACATTCCATTTAATGATTTAGAGAGAGCATTTGAAATAATACAGGATAGCTCCGGTGTATGGGGCATCAACCTTTCTAATACCGGTGTCATGGGTCTTTCTGCTGGTGGCCACATAGCTTCCATGAAAGCAGTTAGTACGAAAGGATTTAAAACTGCCTTTAATTTATTAATCTATCCAGTCATAAGTTTTAGAGACGAATTAACCTCACCTAAAACAAAATCAAGAAGTGTTTTAGTAGGGAAGCGGCCTAATGAAGCGGAAAAGAACTTTTACTCTGCTGAATTACATGTTAGCCCCAAAACAAGTCCTTGTTTCATCGTTCATGCACAAAATGATAGTACTGTGTTAGTTCAAAATAGTTTAACATTTTACAAAGCATTAGTGAAAAACAAGGTAAAATCAGAAATGATCATTTATCAGTATGGTGGTCATGGATTTGCTTGGTACAATAAAGAACAAAATAGTAGTTGGATTCCTTTGGCAATCAATTGGATGAAAACAAATGAATTTTTAAAAAATTAATCAATACATGATGAATCTATTTAAAAAACTCACGTTTTGGGTTTTAATAGCCATACTAATTGGTGTGCTAATTGGGCATTTCTCCCCAGAAACTGGAGTGAGTATGCAACCACTCGGCAAATATTTTATTGACTTGGTAAAGCTATTCATCAATCCAATTATTTTTATAACAATTGTGATGGGAATAGCTGGAATGGAAAATCTCAAACAAGTGGGGAAAATTGGTGGCAAAGCCATTTTGTACTTTGAAATAGTCACCACCATAGCTCTTGCTATTGGTATTATAGTAGGCTATGTTATTCAACCTGGGTCTTCAGTTAATGCAGGGGGATTCGACTATAACTCAGTAGAAAAATTTAAATCTTCAACTTCCATTTCTTGGTCAAAATTCTTTCAAGAAAATATTACTATTCAAGTTTTATTATTCTCTATCATTTTTGGAATTCTTCTAGGGTACCTGCCTAAGAAAAAAATAATTGTTGAAAAAATTAGCTTTGTTTCCATCTATATATTTAAAGCTTTGGGCTTTATTATGAAACTATCACCAATAGGTGCCTTGGGTGGTATGGCATACACGATTGGCAAATATGGAATAGCCACATTGCTGCCATTAGGGAAGTTGATGTTATGTGTTTACATCACCATGTTTTTATTTATCATAATCCTGTTGGGTGGTATTCTGATGATCTACAAGATTAGTATTTTCAAATTACTCTCCTACTTAAAAGATGAATTATTAATTGTCTTAGGCACATCTTCCTCGGAAGCTGCGCTGCCCTCTTTAATGAGTAAATTAGAAAATCTAGGTTGCAATAAGTCCGTTGTAGGCCTGGTAGTCCCTACTGGATATTCCTTTAATTTAGATGGCACTTCCATTTATTTATCCATGGCAATTGTCTTTTTAGCTCAAGTATTTAAAGTTAATTTAAGCATAGAACAAATTTTAACCATTATTGGAGTTCTGATGGTAACTTCTAAAGGAGCAGCAGGCGTTTCTGGAAGTGGCTTTGTCATTTTAGCCTCTACTCTAAGTGCTATTAAAGTTATCCCTGTAGAAGGCTTGGCTTTATTACTAGGTGTAGATCGTTTCATGTCGGAAGCTCGTGCTATTACCAATTTTGTCGGGAATGGAGTTGCAACAATATTCATTTCGAATAATGAGAATTTATTTGACAGAAGTAAAATGTGTAATGCCTTCGAAAAAGAGCATTCAACTGATTAATCATATATGTCTATTTCATCCATTTTAAGAGAAGATGCACTCGAGTATCATTCAGGAGGGAAACCTGGCAAAATTGAAGTTAAACCCACAAAATCAACCGCAACTCAGCGCGATTTGTCCTTAGCATATTCTCCGGGAGTAGCTGAGCCTTGTTTAGAAATTGCAAATAATGTAGAGAAAGTTTACGATTATACGGCCAAAGGAAACTTAGTAGGAGTTATTTCGAACGGTACCGCTGTTTTGGGTTTAGGTAATATTGGGCCAGAAGCAAGTAAGCCTGTGATGGAGGGGAAAGGTGTTCTTTTCAAAGTATTCTCGGATATCGACGTTTTTGATATCGAATTATCTGTGACGGATCCAGATGACTTTGTGGATACGGTAGCACGCTTGGAGCCAACTTTTGGTGGAATCAATCTGGAAGACATCAAATCCCCAGAATGCTTTGAAATCGAAGAGAAATTAAAAGCGCGTTTGAAGATTCCCATCATGCACGACGATCAGCACGGAACGGCGATTATCTCGTCTGCGGCGCTGTTGAACGCTTTGGAAATCGTAGATAAGAAGATCGAGGAAACAAAATTTGTGATATCGGGTGCTGGTGCTGCGGCTATTTCTTGTATTAAATTGTATTTAAAGCTCGGTGCGCGCATTGAGAATTTCTATATTTTCGATAAGGACGGGTTGGTTTCGGAAGACCGTCCAGATCTGAATCGTTATTTAGCTCCATTAGCGGGTAAAGCAGGTAGAAATACCTCCTTAGCTGAAGCGATGAAGGGAGCGGATGTGTTTTTAGGGCTTTCGGTAGGAGGGATCTTGAAACCAGAGATGGTGGCAACAATGGCTGCAAATCCGATTGTATTTGCTATGGCGAACCCGACGCCAGAAATTGGTTACGAAGAGGCTAAGGCTGTGAGAGAGGATTTGATCATGGCGACGGGTCGCTCTGACTTCCCTAATCAAGTGAATAACGTGTTAGGTTTTCCATTCATCTTTCGAGGAGCCTTGGACGTACGTGCCTCAGAGATTAATGATGAGATGAAACTGGCGGCGGCAAAGGCTTTGGCCTGTTTAGCCAAAAAACCAGTACCTGATATCGTGAATTTGGCCTATAATGAGAAATCGTTAAGCTTTGGTCCAGAATACATTATTCCAAAGCCTGTCGACCCTCGTTTAATTAACACCATTTCAATGGCAGTGGCGAAAGCGGCGATGGAATCAGGCGTGGCAACAAAGCCCATTCAGAACTGGGATGCCTATGAGACGCAATTAGCGAAACGATTAGGTCTGGATAACCAGGTGATGAAGTTCATCTTGAAACGGGCTAAATCGAAACCGAAACGAATTGTATTTGCAGAGGCTGAGAATTTGAAAGTATTAAAAGCGGTTCGCGAGGTATTAGATGAAGGAATCGCAAAACCGATTCTCTTAGGGCGTAAAGCCAATATTGATGCGATCTGTGAAGAACACCACATCGATTTAGGAGATATCGAAATCGTTGATTTCAAACACCCAGATAATGAGGAATTATTAGCGGAATTCGCAGAATTGTTCTACCAAAAGCGTAAGCGCCGTGGATTCACGAAGTGGGAGGCAGAAAAGCAGGTGCGTAAGAGTAATTACTTTGCTGCGATGATGTTAGAGACGAATCGTGCGGATGGGGTTATTTCTGGATTGACCAAAAACTACCCAGATGCTATACGTCCCGCTTTGCAGATTATCGGTAAAAAGCCGGGTGTAACAAAGGTGGCGGGTATGTACTTGTTATTGAGTAAGCAAGGACCTTTGTTCTTCTCGGATACCACGATCAACTTCTCACCTTCCATAGCAGATATCGTGGAGATTTCGGAATTGACTTCAGAAGCAGTTGAACGCTTTAATTTAAAGCCAAAGATCGCGATGCTGTCTTACTCGAACTTTGGTTCAGCCGATGGAGACGACGCGTTAAAGATGCGAGCAGCAACCCATATCCTACAGGAAAAGCATCCGACTTGGGTGATTGAAGGAGAGATGCAGGCGCACTTAGCGTTTGACAAGGAACTAAGACAACAAAACTATCCGTTTGCCACTTTAGGAAATGACACAGCGAATACGTTGATCTTCCCTAATCTTTCTTCGGCAAATATTGCCTATAACTTGTTG
>JAURHT010000016.1 GCA_030833145.1 Aquirufa sp. | reverse complement strand
CAGGTTCATTAAAGTATGTACGTTTAGAATATGCTGGTATCCCAATCAACCCGAACCAAGAGGTTAACTCGTTAACGATGGGTTCAGTAGGTTCAGGTACGACAATTGATTACGTACAAGCATCTTTTGGTTTGGATGATTCATTCGAGTGGTTTGGTGGTACAGTGAACGCGAAACACTTAATCGCTTACAAAGGCTTAGATGATGACTTTGATACAGATAACGGATTCTCTGGGTATGTACAATTTGGTGTCGGTATTCGTGGTGCAGCGATTGCGGATCAATCAGGTTCAAATGGTTTTGAGTGTGATAACGATGCGAACGGTTCAGCAAACACTCCATTCACTTCTGCGATTTTTGCAAACATGTCGATCATCGGTGCAAAAGGAGCTTCATCTACTTCGATTGACCCATTATTCCAACACGGAGCTCAATTACGTCGTAACAACAAGCAAAAAATCTACAACACAGTGATTACTGGATATCCATTTGGAGTATATATTGACTCACAAAAAGGAAGTGCAAAAGCAAATGCTGCTGCAGGAGACATCGATTTAGGTAACGTCGTTTTAGCTGGTGTTGATGGCTGGGGTACAAACGGATTCGGTTTAGGCTGGACAGTTAACGTGAAGCCAATGGGTGTTCCGGTTCCAGGTTTTGAGAACATGACTTCATTGAATACAGGTGCTTCTACAGGTTTAACGGCATTCACTATTGGTACAGCGGTTCCTCAAGATTGGTTCTTGTCATTAACAGGTAACAAAATTTTAGCTACGCAAGCTAACATGGGATTATCTTCTACTTTATGGTCTTCAGGTCGTCCTACGTTTACCTTAACAACAGGTACATCTGAGTCATTAATCGGTGCTAACTTGAAATCAGGTCTTCCTGCTTTCTTCGAAGCGACAGATTACGTAGGTGCATTTAAATCTACAGACTGGACAGCGGGTTGGGCAGAATTTGCTCCTCAAGCAGTCGTTTATATTAAGTAATTATATCCAAGGGAGCTGGCTGTGGTCAGCTCCCTTTTTTTATTCTTTACACCAAAAATCATGAAACAAATTATTGCCCTTTTTGCCCTATTATCTTTGGCCTCTTGCCATAAAAAAGACGAAGTCGCTTACTATTTCAATGAAGCGCAACAAGATACACTTACCACCAATATTATGACATTCGTGGCGGAGAACCCGCCCTTTGCAAACGATGCAACGCGTTTTCAAGCCAAATACAACAATTATTACTGGATGCGTTTACCCAACTACAAGCTGGTGAAACTAGAGATGAAAGAAGATAGTACGTGGTACTATTTTTTGACCAGACCCGTGGCAAACATTCAAGTTTTTCAACGGGGCGTCATAGGGACATTCAAATTAAAAAAAGGCAGCCTAAAGCCTTACGATTTCAAGGAAGTGGTGAATACGCCACATTTAAAAGAAGCGGAAGTGTTAGAGAGAGGAGCTTTTCTTTTTAGAGAATTAAAGAAAAATGGAAAGTTAGACGAGTACCTAGTCATGAAGGATTATATCCAATGGCCAGATTCCTCGCTCCGTTACAATGATACCATCAACCGTTGGGTACCTACCCACAGACTATAATGGTTCAAAGACAATATATTGGTGTAATACAGAAAATGCTAGGAGGTTTCCTTCTGGCATTTCTTGTTTTTTTACTGTCAGGTTGTGCACAAGATAAGGAAGGGGCCATCGCTCCGTCTACTTGTTCTACCTCCCCATCTTCCATAGTCTCTTTCGCTCGAGATATTTATCCCCTTATCAAAAATAATTGTCTTTCGTGCCACGATGCGAAGAATCATTTCGGGGGCATTGTGATCGAAAATTACACGCAAATTTCCGAGTCATCTAAATCAGGGGAATTATATCAATCCGTTTATTTCCCACCTAGCGGAAATCCGCCCTATATGCCTAAAGGTGCGCCACTGCTTAAATGTGAAATTGCCTTGATTGAGGCTTGGGCGAAACAAGGGTCGTTGAATAATTAAGAGAATAATTAATCAAAAGTTTATAGCTCGTTTAAATTCTGTTTATTTGCCTACATTAGCTTTGGCTTTCTAAACAATGCATATGAACAAACTATACACTTTTCTATTTATCCTAGTAGCCCTTTCCTTTTCGGCATTCGCACAAAAAGAGTCAGACGCGCGTGTCATTGTCATCACGACAGACGGTTACCGCTGGCAAGAAGTCTTCCATGGAATTGATACTTCTATCGTCAAAATCAAACGTTTCCACCACGGAGATTCGGCTCGTTTAATCCAGCAATATTATGCGCCTACTTTGGCAGAAAGACGGGTAAAATTAATGCCTTTTTTCTGGGGTAAATTAGCTGCTGCCGGTCAATTGCACGGAAATAGAAAAGAAGGAAGTCAAGTGGATAATGCGAATCCGTATTGGTTCTCTTATCCAGGATACAGTGAGATTTTAACAGGTCAAGTAGATACGGCGGTTAATTCAAACGATTACAAGCCTAATCCGAATACGAACTTTTTTGAATACTTGAATTCCTTGCCAGCCTACAAAGGAAAGGTGGCAGCCTTTGGGGCTTGGGATGCGTTTGACCGTATTTTGAATGAAAATAGAGCGGGTTTCCCAGTAGTTAATGCATTCGATTCCTATCCGGAATTAGAGAAGGATCCGGAGACTAAGCTGCTAGCGAAAATGTTGAAAGAATCGTTCAAGCCTTTTGGAATGGCGGAATCACTAGACGCCTTTACGCATTTCAAAGCGATGCATTATTTGAAAAAGAATAAGCCGAAAGCCCTATACATTTCTTATGGTGAGACAGATGAATTTGCGCATGAGGGAGCTTATAATCATTACTTAGATGCGGCACACCAGTTTGATGCTTGGGTAGGGGAGATTTGGGATTTTGTGAATTCTGATCCTGATTACAAAGGAAAAACTACCTTATTGATTACGACTGATCACGGAAGAGGCGATGTCGTAAAGACCCAATGGACTTCTCATGGTCAAAAAGTAGCCGACTGTCATGAGATTTGGTATGCGATGTTAGGAGCGAAAGTTCCGGCTTTAGGTGAAGTAAAATCGAAGGAGCAAGTGTATCAAAAAGACTTGATTCATAAAGTTGCGAAGTCCTTGGGAATTCCATTTAAAAGCGAAGTAAAATAAGGGATTTAACAATTCCTTAACATGGGTTTTGGAAATGCAACTTACCTTAGTAAATTGAATTTTTATATTTAAAAATTATTTTATGTTCGGATTAGATCCTACACTGTTTTTCCTTTTGTGTTTCTGCCTGTTAGCCGCTTGTGCTTTCGAATTTGTGAATGGCTTTCACGATACGGCAAATGCAGTGGCAACCGTTATTTATACGCATTCTCTGCGTCCAACTCAAGCAGTTGTGTGGTCAGGATTTATGAATTTCCTGGGATTGTTGACGGGTGGTGTAGGTGTTACCATGAGTATTATAGGGCTGCTCCCCACAGAGTTGCTCGTCGATACGAATGTCTATCATTCGATGGCGATGGCCCTTTCTTTATTAATTTCCGCTATTTTATGGAATTTAGGTACCTGGTATTTCGGTATTCCAGCCTCTAGTTCACATACTTTAATCGGTTCTATAATTGGTATTGGCGTAGGCCATGCACTATTGCCTGAAGCATCTAATAAAGGTATTTCAGCGCTGAATTGGGATAAAGTAATTGAGATTGGTCAAGCACTTTTATTATCCCCTTTGTTTGGATTTGCGCTAGCCATCATTTTAATGTACATCTTAAAGAAGACAGTTACAAATAAAGAAATATTTAAAGAACCTAAGAAAAAGTCTCCTCCTCCGGTATGGATTCGTTCGATCCTAATCGCGACCTGTACCTTAGTATCCTTCTTTCACGGGCGTAATGATGGCCAAAAAGGAATAGGCCTAGTCATGGTTATCTTAATCGCATTCTTGCCAGGATATTTTGCGATTAACACGACTTTAGATATGCAAATGGTGAAGCAAAGTTTGGCTACAGTTCAAACGATTTCAGCTAAAATTGATACGATTCCATTGTCTGAAAAAGAACGTGATGGTTTAGCTCAATTGAAGAAATCATCTACGGAATTGTCTGTGATTACTGCGCAAAATTTGAAGCCATCAACACTTTCGACGGATCAAAAATTTGCGATTCGCAAGGCTGCTTTAACGATTAATAAATTCTCGAAGAAGTTAATTGAAAGTGAATCAGTAGCTCTTTCAGAAAACGATAAAGCTGCTTGGAAAAAGGCCACAGCCGGAACGAAAGCTCCGTTCTTTACTTTTGGTGCATCATCTAGCACTGGAATGGCAGGAGTTACCGATTTCGCACCTAATTGGGTGATGTGGATGGTCGCTTTATCATTAGGCTTAGGAACTATGATTGGTTGGAAACGTATTGTGGTAACTATTGGTGAGAAAATTGGTAAAGACCACTTGACCTATGCACAAGGGGCTTCGGCAGAATTAATTGCTTCTTTAACCATCGGTTTAGCGACCGCCTATAAATGGCCAGTAAGTACGACTCACGTATTAAGTTCGGGTATTGCAGGAACGATGGTCGCGCAACGCGGTATTAAAAATTTGCAAGGAGGAACCGTGAAAAATATCGTGATGGCCTGGATTTTAACGTTGCCAGTGACCATTATTCTTTCGGCCTTGTTGTTCTTATTCTTCCGTTGGATTACGGGATAATTTTCGCTTAAAATACATCCACGATCCGGCGGATAGCGCCAGTCCTGCTATTCCAAGTATCGTGATCCAAGAGAAAAAAAGTTGCGGCAGGTTCCAGTTTGGGAAAATAAAGCCTGCCGCAATCAATAATACATTGTATCCTAAGTAGCCAATCGAGTCTACGATATACATCAAGAAACCTATATTCGCTTTATGCCTGGTAATCGCAATCATGCGTTCAAATACAGACGTGGTGATCGTTAAGTAGGGCAGGTAAATCCCAAAGCCCGTCAGCACAATGAGCCAAAAACTATTCATCGATTGTACGCCCCACAAGCCAGCTATAACGAGCAACAAATAGCCTGTCGCTATCGCACTAAGGCTAATGAAAAAAGCCAAGTAATTTCGCTTTATTAGGACTAAACTGCCATTGATGACCAGAATTCCCACGGTGACCCAGATTTCTGTTTGAGCATAAATAGAAGGCACTCCTTGGTAACCTAAATAATGCCAAATTTCCGGTGCAAAATCCGATCGAATTCCGCGTAACAAAGACGCAAATAAATACAGCAATGCTATCGTTAGAATGCCCGGCCAAAGTTGCTTTACCAGCTGAATGCGGTCCTGTTGTGTCATGGGTTGACGCTCTGCGCGATCCGCTACTTCTTCAGCTGTCGGTCGCGGAATTTGGGTGAGCATCCACACAAAAAACAGGAATGGAATCGCGTAAATTAAACCAGCTGCAAAGGGCATCCAGTTTTCTGCCACGCCCCAGTTTAATAAGGAAACTCCTACGGATTTAGAAACTCCATCCGCTAAGATAAAACTACTACCTAGGGCAGCGATGAATAATTCCGTATTCTTTTTGCCTTCTAAAAAGCCTTGGATATACCCAAAAATCATGCCTAGCGGGAGACCATTGAGTAATAAAAAGAGCAAATTATAAGGTTTGGGCACTAACCCAAACCCCAATAAGGCTAATTCTGCTGATAAAATACTGAGGATAATGGCCTTTGCTCGCTTCTCCCAAGTAATGGAAGAGACGAAGAAAATGCCACACCATTTGGAGAGCATGTAGCCGGCTATTTGGGATGAAATCAGGATCGATTTCCAGTGGATTCCTAGGAAAAATTGGTGCTCATAGGTACCTGCTGTGAAGGGCTTGCGAAATCCATACACACAGAAATAACAGCCAAAGGCGGCGATCATGGACCAGGCGGGATGCCATTTCCAGTTTTTTACATCCGCACTAATCATTTCAGGTTTTCCCTCAGGAATGAAGTATAAAATTCAATGGGTTCCACGGCTAGGTTGGGGACTTTGGCCATATCATCATACCGACGTAACTGAACCGCGTCTTTGTAATAGGGATTCGCCTCAAAAGCCTGGCATTCCTCCATCGACATCGGTCCGCCTTGCAAGCGAAGGCTGATCACCGACGGTTCACTTAATAGCGCAAAATAGTCCGGCTCCACCGCACATAAATAGCGCTTCGCTGCAACGTGCAAATGCACCGGCTCTGAAACCGCTTGATTGAAATATTTGATCAAAAAGCGATTGCCTAATTCTTCATGTAAATCATCAATTCCTTGCTCCGGCGCATCATCCGGAAGCGCATGCAACAAATGTCCCACATCGTGTAACAAAGAGGCGACCACTAAACTAGATGGGGCTTTTTCTGCCAGGGCTAAGTGAGCAGATTGCAAGGCATGTTCCCCTTGTGTTACGGGTTCGCCACCGTATTCGGAATCTCCCTGTTCGTGGAATAAGGTGATGATTTTTTGGACGATGTCTGCAGGCATATTTATTCGATTATTTATGTTAAATTAGGGCTTATAAAAGGCCTAAAAAAGGCCTAAAAGGCGATTTAAAATAGATTTTATCCAGGGGTAAAGATTCGATAATATGGAAGAAAACTATACGATCAGGCAGGCAGTGGAGTCGGATGCGGTAGCCGTGAAATGCTTGTTAGAAGAGTTAGAAAATCGCGCATTTGATCAAGCTATTTTTGATCAGATCTTTATGGAATATTTGACCAGTTCACATACTTTAGTACAAGTTGCTCTGCTTCAAGAAACGGAAATCGTTGGTTTCATCTCTTGTAAAGGACAATCCCTTTTACACCACGAGGGTCACGTGTTTGAGATTCAAGAAATGATCGTGACAGCCGCACATCAGGGCAAGGGATTAGGAAGTAAAATGGTCGATGTGATTCGTGAGGAGGTGAAGTCTTTAGGGGCTAAATCACTAGAAGTAACCTCAAACAAACGGCGTAAAGAAGCACACGCATTTTACCAATCCGTGGGCTTTAAAAATTCGCATGAAAAGTTTACGATTTACTTTTGACCTAGTTTTAAGGCCTGCTTGATTTTCGCAAAGATGTCGTAGTTGTTATAAATGCCGCCAAAGGCCTCGGATCCAGGCCCAAAAGCAAAGACCGGAATCATTTGGCCCGTATGTCCTTTCGTCGTGAATGCGGCTTTTACCTCCCCTGTTTTCATATTTCCGCCCATAAGTGCCATTCCACCTGTCTCGTGATCGGCCGTAATAATCACTAATGTCTCTTCGTTCTTTTGGGCAAAATCAAGTGCATAACCGATACTCTTATCGAAGTCTACCATCTCCGTAATGGCATAATCTACATCATTCGCGTGGCCGCCCCAGTCGATCTGGGACCCTTCGATCATGACGAAAAATCCTTTTTTATTTTGGGTCAGAATTTCAAGCGTTTTTTTAGTGGATTTCAATAGCGCATCGCCGCGTCCCTCCATCACTTTAATCGGATTTTCTTCTGCATATAAGGCAATCATTGGACCTTTTGTAATGCCATCCAAGTCTAAATTTGATTGAACTTGGTAGCCTTTTTTGCGCAAGGTGTCCAGGAGATTTAAGCCATCTTTCCGCTTCTCGAAATATTTTCGTCCGCCACCAATGACCACGTCAACGGGCGTTTTCAAAAAGTCCAGCGCGATTTCTTCGTGCATGGAGCGCTTTAATTGATGTACTATAAAAGAGGACGGGGTCGCGTCCGTGATATCACAGGTGCTCACCAGGCCAGTGGCTAAGCCTTTTTGTTCGGCCATTTCCAACAGAGTCGTCGATGGAACTTTCAAGGAATCTAATCCAATTGCGCCATTATAGGTTTGTTTTCCAGTGGCAAAAGCGGTCGCACCCGCCGCAGAATCAGTCACATAATTATCAGACGCTTGGTTTTTATGGAACCCTATTACCTTTACACGTTCGAGATTGAGGTGGCCGCGATTGGCGGTTAATCCCGCGTAGATTTGGCTGACACCCATTCCGTCGCCTATGAGGAGGATAACATTTTTAGGCGCTTTTTGGCCAAATAAACTAATACTTAAAAGACAAAGCGTAACTATTTTTTTCATGAGTAGAGGTTTTGAATGTATTCGGCAGTGAAACCGGGGGAAGTCGTCATGCCTTTGCCGCCTATTCCATTAATGATGTGGATGACGTCGTCCACGACTTTGGTATACACTTCCGATTGAGTCCCTTGTAAATAAAAGCCGGCCCACGTAGAATCTACTGTCCAGTTTTCTAGTGAGGTAATTCGCTTCGCCTCCTGCAACATCATCTCATTGATCTCTGAAGAAACTTCAAAGCCAAAATTCGCTTGTTCCCCCGCCGGCACATATTCATGTGAATCCCCTAAAATGATTGAGCCATCATCTGCTTGCTTGAATAAGATGTGAATGCCTTTGGCTTGCAATTGTTTTTGCTCAGAAGAAGTATAAATTTTCGCAAAAGACGGACAAGATTTGAAGCTATCGTAGCGACGAATCGTTAAGCCTGTTAAAATATTGGATTTCAAAATTTTCTTCTGCGGGGCTAATCGCATCATCTGTAATTTGCTGATTTTTAGGTCAGTCGATGGATAATGCTCCGGCAGTAAAAACTGCGTATCTCTACCATTCGCTAAGATCACTTGATCCCCCCAAAACGTTTGTTTTTTCGAGGTGGTCAACATGGCGATTCCGCGCTTTTTCTCAACCGAGATCACGGGACACAAGTTTTGGTAATGTAATCCTAAATGCTTAATCATGAATTCGCGAACGCGGTGAACCATCACGAGCGGATTCAGCGAAGCTTCCTCCGGAATGAATAATCCACCTTTCACGTACTCCTTTTTGAAATGGGGATTAATCTCTAACGTTTCTGAAGCAGTGTAAAGACGAGAGGTATAATCACGGTCTTTAAAAAGTTGCATCATTTCTTCCAGTAAGGTCATTTCCTGGTCATCCGAGGCAACGTACCAAGAACCGTTTTTCACCAAGGAGATATCCACTTCTTCTTGAAGATCCTTGTAGATTTTCAAGGACTTTCTGCCGTAATCAAACCAGGAATCCAATGCCTGACCAGAAGGAACTGCTTGTCCAAAATTTCGAAAACTCGCTTCGAACGGCTGCGCATCCTTCTCTAATAATAAGACCGATTTTCCTTTTCTCAGTGCATGATACGCACAAAATGTGCCTATGATTCCTCCTCCTACAATGACTAGATCGTATTTTCTATTTTTATACATAAGCTAATAAATCAGAAATTTTTTCGAGCAGGCCATCATTTGGATGAGCGGCTAATTGCTGGCGCGTGTGTGTTCCATTACAAACACCTAAGGCATAACGGACACCCGCATTTTTGCCGAAAAGTAGATCCACCGGCGTGTCCCCCACATTGATTACTTCTGCTAGATCTGTGATGCCGAGCGACTTCATCGCATATTGAATCATGGCCGCGGAGGGTCTCCCTTCTCCATTCACCTCGTCTGGTGTAACTGAAAGATGGATGCTTGTCGAGGATTCTAGGTTAGCCAACCAGCCTAAACGACCTAATATGATATCAGCTACCTCTCGGTAAAAACCCGTCGTAAGTGCGATTTTAATTCCTTTTGCATGCAAAGCTTTGAAAAGCTCAAGACATCCCTCGGTAGGATAGACGGGTTGCGTGCGGTAATGGTTTTCCAGTATGGATTTAAAGTCCACATAAGACTGCGCGGCTAATTCTGGTATACGCGGGTCTCCTTCGCCTAATTGCTCCGTCCACAATAAAGTGAATACATACAATTTCGCATAACCTTGTAAAGCTAAAATGCGCTCATCGCTGGAATGTAATTCATTTTTAATGGCGGCCTGTTTAAAGCAATATTCCACTTCATGTTGATCCATCACGGTGGTTCCCGCCATGTCCAAAACAACTAGCTTAATCTCTTTCATGCAGGAAAATTACGCAGCAAAAATGACCATTCTGTTATGGCAAAATAATGAAATTGTTATGCTTTAGAATATGGTATTTTTCAAAGATTTTCTGCGTAGTATTTTGGATTTGAGACTTGGCTTAATACGGGCGTAATACTTCGGGCTTTTTCTTAATCATCTCTTAATTTTTCTGATTCATAGCGATTAAATCTGGCTCTTACTTTTGCGTCAAATATTAATAAACTATCTCATATGAAAAACAATGTACAAATGTTTTTTGCTAAAATGAGCCCTAAATCGTTGATTTGGCTAGTTTTTGCAATGATTACTACGGCAAGTATGACCTCATTTGGTCAATCACGTAGTCTGAAAGGAACGGTTACTTCTGCAGAGGAGAAATCAGGTGTTCCAGGTGTCACTATCCGTGTTAAGGGTAGTTCTAAAGGTACGTTAACGGATGCGCAAGGTGCTTATTCGATCTCGGTATCTGGAAATGAAGTATTACAATTTTCCATGATTGGCTACACTTCTAAAGAGGTAGCCGTTGGAAACGTTTCAGAATTAAATGTCGTGTTATCTCAAGACGAAAAGCAATTACAAGAAGTAGTTGTTACGGCCTTAGGTATTAAAAAGGACATTCGTAAAATTGGTGTTGCCATTCAGTCGGTTGACGGATCTGCAACAATCAAAGCACGTGAGCCTAATGCGATCAATGCATTGTCAGGCCGTGTTGCTGGTTTAACGATCGGTTCTCAACCCGAATTATTACGTAAACCAAATATCTCCTTACGTGGTAGCTCTACGGTTTTATATGTTGTAGATGGTGTACCTATTAACTCTGATACATGGAATATTTCTGCAGATGATATCGAAACTTACTCGGTATTAAAAGGAGCTTCGGCATCTGCTTTGTATGGTTTCCGTGGAAAGAACGGTGCGATCTTAATCACGACAAAACGTGGTTCATCTGACAAGCGTGGATTCTCAGTGGAAGTAAATTCTTCTACGCAAATGCAATCAGGCTTCTATGCGATTCCTGAAGTACAAGACGAATATGGTCCTGGTGATCACGGTTCGTATGCTTTCGGTGATGGTAAAGGCGGTGGTTTGAACGATGGTGACTACGACGGAGGTTGGGGTCCACGTTTTAATGGGCAATTAATTCCACAATACGATTCTCCAGTAGATCCTATTACAGGTGTTCGTTCAGGTACTCCTTGGGTGGCTCGTGGTAAAGATAACTTAAAGCGTTTCTTAGAAACAGGTATTTTATCTACGAATAACGTTTCAGTATCGGCTACAGGAGAGAAATACAACTTGCGTTTCTCTACTTCTCATATTTACCAAAAAGGTATTGTTCCTAATACCCAATTGAATATGACGAACTTCAACATCACGGCTGATTACAAGTTCTCGAACAAATTAAAGTTTGAGTCGAACTTACAATACAACCGTCAATATACGCCTAACATTCCTGACGTAAACTACGGTCCTAACTCAATCATCTATAACATCGTGTATTGGGCAGGAGCTGACTGGAACATTGATGATATGCGTAACTACTGGCAAAAAGGGAAAGAAGGTATCCAACAAATCTATGCGGAATACCAACGCTACAATAACCCGTATTTCATGTCATACGAGTGGTTACGTTCTCACTACAAGACAGATATCGTAGGACAAGCAGCGTTGCGTTATACGTTTAACGAAAACTTGAATTTATTAGCGCGTACTCAAGTAACGACTTGGGATATGTTACGTACAGAGAAATTCCCTTACTCAGCTGGTACCTATGGACGTGATGAGCGTCGTGGTGATTACCGTGAAGATCGTCGTTCTCTTTTTGAGAACAACACCGAATTATTGTTAACGTTTGACAAAGATTTATTACCAGGCTTTAACACGAAGATTAACGCGGGTGCATCTCAACGTATTTTCCAATACAAGTCGATGTTTGCTACAACAAACTACTTGAACGTTCCAGGTTTATATAACTTCTCGAACTCCTCTAATCCTGTTCAAGTGGCAAACTTTGGGTCTGATATGCAAGTGCTTTCAGCGTATTATTCTGCTGACTTCTCTTACAAGAAATACTTAACGGTATTTGCTACAGGACGTTTGGATAAATTATCTACTTTGCCAGCAGGAAAGAACTCATTCTTCTATCCTTCATTCGGAGCGGTAACGGTATTATCTGATTATGTAGATTTACCAGAAACGATTTCTTTCTTAAAGTTCCGTGGATCATTTGCAAACGTGAAGGATGGTTTAACATCATCTACAATTGATAACCGTATGGGAACCTATTCTGGAGAAAATTATAACTCTCCTTACGATGGTCCTTCTTACCAAAACAATACAGTTTACTCTACTGGTTTCTATTACAATAACCAAACAGGAGCAACGTATGGTGATGGTTTGAGCAATCCAAACTTGAATCCATCTGAGACTTCTCAGACGGAATTCGGAATGGACTTACGTTTATTCAAAAACCGTATCGCTATTGATGCTGCTTATTTCATCTCGAATGATGGCCCTTCTATCTTCTCTTTGCCTATCTCATCTACCTCTGGTTATACATCAGCATTAGTGAATGGTATTAAAACACAGAAGAAGGGGTATGAAATCTCGGTAACTGGTTCCCCTATCCAAACAGCTGATTTTAGCTGGGATGTTTTAGCGAACTACTCTACTTTCGAAGAGCGTTTAACTGATATCTATCCAGGTATCACAAGTTTGAACACGTTCTTAAAAGTGGGTGATCGTACGGATAAATTATATGGTTCTGCCTTTGTTCATGCTCCGGATGGTCAAATTATTAACTCAGGTGGTGTTCCTTTGAAATTATCGGGGGCTCAATCTCAGTATTTAGGGAATACGAATCCTGACTTTGTTTTTGGTTTAAATAACAAATTCACTTACAAAAATGTAAGCTTAAGTGTATTGTTCGACGGTCGTATCGGCGGTAAGATCATCAATTATACGCAACAACAAGCGTACCGTGGTGGTCGTCACATCGGAACTACGCAAGGGATCTTCGCTGAAGCACGTCCACAAGACGCTTTAGGAGTGAAAGCATTCGTAGGTCAAGGTGTAGTTGTTTCGAATGGTGTTGCCATCAAGTACGATGCAAATGGTAACGTAACGAACTTCTCTGAATTACAATTCTCTCCTAATACAACTAAGACGTATGTTCAAGATTACGTAGGTCGCTACTATAACACGAATGAAGGTAACTTAATGAGTCGTTCTTTCGGAATGTTAAAAGAAGTGGTTTTAGGTGTGAAACTTCCTACTAAGTGGTTTGGTAAAGCTGTTTCAGGTGCGAACGTTTCTTTCGTAGGACGTAACTTATTGTACTTCGCAGAGAAGAAAGATATTGACTTGTCACAATACTTGACAGACGGTACTTCAAGCCCTCAAACACCTTCAGTAAGAAGCTACGGAGTTAACTTAAACTTCACATTCTAATATTTTCATTCCTATAAATAGTTCAAAAAATGAAAGTTAAAAATATAATCTTAGGTATGTTGAGCTTCTCGCTACTTGCATTAAGCAGTTGCGAGAAAACGTTCGACCAGTTAGAGAAAGACTCTAACCGCGCGGTACAAGTTCCTGCTTCTTTAGTGTTGCAGGCTGTAGAATACAATGTGATGAACGATAATGGTCGTCCATTCTCTGCGGAGGCACGTTGGAATCAGTTCTACTGCTCTAATTATAACTATTACGCAAATAATGAATATACATTTGGTTCAATGCCAAATCAATATTCAACGTTGAAAAACGTAATCCAGATGGAAGCTGAGGCAAAAAAAGCAGGTTTAGCTGATGTTAACGGCTACTCTGCTTTAGGCAAATTCTTCCGTGCCTATTTCTTCGATCAAATGTCGAAGCGTGTGGGAGATTTACCTATGAATGAAGCTTTGAAAGGAATCACGAATACGGCTCCGGCGTATGATTCTCAAAAAGCAATTTACCTTCAAATCTTGAAGTGGTTAGATGAAGCAAATGCAGATTTAACAACTGTAATTGCAAGAGGAGAAACGGTTTCAGGTGATTTCTATTTCGCAGGAGATTTGAAAAAATGGCAAAAAGTAGTTAACGCTTACCGTTTACGTGTCTTGATTACTTTATCTAAAAAGGATACAGATACAGATTTATCGGTAAAAACGAAGTTCGCTGAAATGGTAGGTAACCCTACAAAATATCCTTTGTTAGGAGCGAATGGTGAATCGTTACAGTTTGTTTGGAACTCATTTAACAAGTATCCTTCTAACCCGGATAACTTTGGTTTCGATGCTACACGTCAAAACATGGCTTCTACGTATGTAGGCTTATTAACGAAAGTGCAAGATCCACGCGTTATGGTTACATGTGAGCCAGCAGGGTCAGATTTAAAAGCAGGTAAATTGCCTTCTGATTACACGGCTTACCGTGGTGCCGGTTCAGGTGATGTGTTAGATGATATGTCAAAAAATGCCGGTTTATCGAATGGTGCTGGTTATGCTCCAGGTATTTATTCTTTCCAAAACCGTGCACGTTACTATCAAAACTACGTGGGAGAAAATACGTTCATCGTAGGATATCCTGAATTATGTTTCAACATCGCGGAAGGTTATGCTCGCGGATGGGCGACAGGTTCTGCAGAGGATTGGTACAAGAAAGGGATCAAAGCATCTCACGCATTCTACGGTATCGTAGAAGGTGCTAATACATTTACCTATTCGAAAACAGGTACAAAAGATGCTGCGGACTTAACTAAGTTCACGGTGAACTTTAATTTTGATACCTACTATGCTCAATCGGCGGTTGCTTATGATGCAACAAATGCCATTGAGAAAATTGTATCTCAAAAATATGCAGCCTTCTTTATGAACTCAGGTATGGAAGCGTATTTCAACTGGAGAAGAACTGGTTTCCCTGCATTCTCTACAGGTGCCGGTAACGGAAACTCAGGTCGTATCGCTTTACGTTGGTTATACCCTACAACAGAGAGAACGGCAAATGCAACAAATTACACCGCAGCGATTACTAGCCAATATGCTGGTAAAGATGATATCAACGACGTGATGTGGTTGAATAAATAGTCGATGATTCTGGTACAAAAAAAGGAGGGACATTGTCCCTCCTTTTTTTTATTCATATCTCAAACTTTATTTTTTAGCTCTAGGAGCTCTTGCTTTAGGTTTCGCAGGAGCTTTAGCTACAGGCGCCTTTTTAGCCACTGCTGGTGTTGCAGGTTTTTCTTTTGCGATTAATGAAGCTAATAATTTCGCCTTCGCTACTTTCTTGCCTTCTTTCGCTTTTTTCTTAGCCTCTTTTTCTGATTTCTTTTTAGCATCTTTTGCAGCTTTCTCTTTTGCCTTCGCTTTCTCCTTTTCTTGCTCTGCAATTAGCTTACTATATTTCTTAGCAACAGAAGCAATTGACTTGTGTGTTTCTTGCAATACTTTCTTCGCATTTTTTTCAGAAAGTCCTTTTAATTTAGGCAAGATGGCTTGCACTAATTGGTCTGTCAATTTTTTGTTATCCTCACTCATAATGGTTTTTTTATTGTGTTGACCAAAGCTATGTAAAGAAATTGTTAAATAAAATTTATCAATGTTAACATTTAGGCAGCAAAGAAAAATTTAACATTGGAATTATTGAGGGGAGCTAAATTTGAGCCCTACAATTCCTACGATAATTAGTAGTAAGAAGATGATTTCTAGGCTGTTAGTGGGTGTTTTTAGAATAAAAACATCAAATAATTTAATGAATACGAGTGATATCGCCGTCCAACTTGCGATCGCTAGAGTCAAAGGAATACTTTTCAGAGAAAGAGATAAAAAGAAAATATTTGCGCCACCTAATCCTAGGTAAATAAGCAAATACCCTATTTCTTTTCCAACTGTCACACTAAAAACGGGATTTTCACTGATAGCGTACTTAATGGCATTTAGACTTACTTTTTTTAGTGAGAAAGTCCAAGCTGCTTCAAATCCTGCAGCGATTAATAGAAAGGCCCAAGCTTTATACATAGGATGAATAGGTGTTTGTAAATCGACCGTCTGGATATAAATCGATTATTGCGTAACCCGGTTTCGTTTCTTGGTAATTTCCACCCCACCAAGCTCCACTGACAGCTCCGTTACAGCAGTAGGTTACCCCATTGTATTCTACACGATCAAGTAAATGTATATGACCTGAGATGGCTAGTTTGACATTAGGGTAGTGGGTAAATAGGTTTTTTAATTCGTTTGCATCTTCGTGCATCCACCTACCAGGAACGTTCCATTGATTATTTTCAAAGCGATTTCCATCGAAGAAAATGCATGCGGCTAGAATAGGAATATGAGAGACAATCATGATCGGTTTATAGCTAGGAATGGCTTTTAATTCAAGTTGCAACCAGTGCATTTGGGCTTCATCTATTTTTCCCGTGTACCATTTTCCATCACCGTTAGGACTGATACTATCTAAACTGATTAGATGCCAATCGCCTAAGTCTTTGGAGAAATACAAAGACGATTCTTTGATCTCATCTAAGGCATATTTTTTACCTTCAATAATACTTGTCGGCGTTTCATTTTTTACCCAAATATCATGGTTACCCAATGACTGAATGATAGGAATAGAGAGTTCTTTTTCAACAACCTCATTCCACAGTTTCCATTGCCTTTCCGCTACAGCTCTTCCACCTCTATGTGCATCCATTATGGCATCGCCACTATTGATGATCAAATCAGGTTTATGAGGTAAAGATTGAATATGGTCCAAACATTTCGCGAAGCCTTTCGCAGCGCCTATTAAGGGCATCATGTGCACATCCGTGATGTGGGCAATTCGAAAAGGTTTTGCAGGAGTGGGTGTGGTGCTTGCTCTTCCAACAATAGGTAGAGTGAGGGATCCAAGGGTTAGACCTAAGCCTTGTAGAAGAGATCTTCTATTCATTTATTGGCTTTGAATTATCAACTCTAATTTCGTGAATTAATAATAGTAGAAGATTGAATAATCGTAATCAATCTGTTAACAATGCGTCAATAACAATTACTTCACATTCTCTTAACAATTTGGTAACATTGGAAGGTTAGTGTGCGTATTACCTTTGCGCTACAAACAACCAATATATTCAAAATGTACAATTTTAGTCAAAAGGCATTCGGCCTACTAATTTTTGTTTTTACTTTATTTGCATTTAATGCAAATGCGCAAGTGACGACCGCTTCTTTAGCGGGTAAAGTGAAAGACTCGAAAGGAGAAGAAATTCCAGGAGCTAGTGTAATTTTAGTGCACACGCCCACAGGAACGCGTTATGGTGTGGCCACTCAGATAGATGGTAACTTCGTTTTGGCAAATATGAACCCAGGCGGACCTTACACACTTTCGGTTTCTTTTGTAGGATTTAAGCCTTTCAAAGCAGAGAACTTAAACTTGACGCTAGGCTCTAACCCATCTGTGAATATTGTTATTTTGGAAGAAACAACAACATTAACGGAAGTAGTGGTGAAAGCGGATAAGGGCGGAACAAGAACGGGTTCAGTCACTTCTTTAAATGAAGCAGCGATGAAAACGGTTCCTACGATCTCACGTAGCTTAACCGACATGACTAAATTGACTCCTCAAGGAAGTTCATCGAACTCTTTTGCTGGAACGAACTTCCGTTACAATAACGTAACGGTAGATGGTACGATTAATAACGATGCGATTGGATTTAGCCCATCATTAGGTGGCCAAAGTGGTACATCAGGTATGCCTGGTTCTTCTACACGTACGAACCCTATCTCTTTAGATGCGATTCAAGATGTACAAGTATACGTAGCTCCTTACGATGTGAAGATCGGTAACTTTACCGGTGGTTCGATTAATGCCGTAACACGAACAGGTACAAACCAAGTGAAAGGATCTGCTTACGCTTACGGCCGTAATGCCTTAATTACAGGGCCTAACAACGCAGGCGATGGTTCTAAAATTTCTTCTGACTACTCAGATATACAAACGGGTTTCCGTTTAGGTTTACCTATCATCAAGAATAAATTGTTCTGGTTTACGAACGAAGAAATCACACGCCGTAACGAGCCCTTATTCTACGGAGCGGGTGATCAAGGTACGATTATCGATGCTGCAACAGCTAACTCTATTTCTTCATTCTTAAAGACGAACTACGGATTTGATCCAGGTGCTTTTGGTAATTATGCGATCAACTCGTCTAGTAATAAATTCTTTAACCGTTTCGACTGGAATATCTCTGATAAACACCAATTGTCGATTCGTAATTCTTATGTAGCGTCTGAAGCGACAAACTTAGAGCGCGATGCGTCTAACTTCCGTTTCGGTTCGATGGACTTCAAGCAAGTGAACCGTACGAATTCTACGGTAGCGGAATTAAAGAGCCACTTTGGCAGTGCTTCTAACAGCTTCGTATTAGGGTATTCAGATATCCGTGATACACGTGAGCCATCTAGTGCAAATCCTGCTTTCCCACAAGTGGAAATTGCGGCGAATGGCGGAACGATTTTCTTAGGAAATGAGCGTGAAGCAACGATCTTCAATATGAAGCAAAAGACGTTTGAAATCACGGATAACTTTACGTGGTTCAAAGGAAATCATACGTTCTTAATCGGTACCCACAATGAGTTATACAATATCAACTATGGTTTTGTGAACTCTTGGAATGGTCGTGTGGCTTACAAAAGTGTAGCAGATTTCTTAGCGGGTAATGTAAACCGTGTGCGTGGATCTTATAGCTTCACGAATAACGATCGCGAAACGATCTTGAATAATCCATATGCCACATTTAATGTAGGACTCTACAGTATCTACGCTCAAGATGAGATTCAAGTAACAGATAAGTTGAAATTATCTCCAGGTATTCGTTTTGACGTGGCTAGCACAGATAAGCCTACGTTAAGCCCTCAAACAGCGGCAACGAAGGTAGATCCAAACGCAGGTACAACCTACACGGCGGCTACACCATTGAATCAAGTTTCTAACTCGATTTTTGGTCAGGTATTAGTTTCTCCTCGTTTAGGTTTTAACTATGATGTGAACGGTGACCGTTCGACCATCATTCGTGGGGGATCTGGTATCTTCACTGGTCGTATTCCTTTCGCTTGGTTAGGCTATGCGTTCTACAACGACGGTGTCGGTTTTGGTTCATTTGACGTGAATAACGTAGCGGGTAAGAACGTAGGAGATGTGTTAAAAGATAGTGCGAAGACTTTTGCCTTTAACAATGGCCAAAAAAGCTTAACGCAAGTAGATGCGATGGCGAACAACTTCAAAATGCCACAAGTATTACGCTCTAGCTTAGCAGTGGATCACACGGTGAATGGTTACAAGTTTACTTTGGAAGGTATCTACACGAAGACGATCAATGACTTGAAATTCCAACAAGTAAACTTGAAAGACTCAGTGAAATACTACACGTATGATGTATTGAAGCAAATGCCGATCTATTTATCAGGCGGTGCAACGGGTCAAAAATTGAACACGAACTTCGCGAATGCGTATGAATTATCAAACACTTCCGAAGGTCACCGTTACAGCTTAACGGCTCAAGTTTCGAAGACATTCACGAATGGGTTTACGTTTATGACGGCCTACACGTTTGGCGAAAGCTTTGACTTAACTAACGGTATCCGTAACTCGATGGAATCAAACTGGCAGTTAAACCAATCTTTAACGCCTAATGACCCTAAGATCGCGTATTCAAATTTCGATATCCGCCACCGTATTATCGGTTCATTCGGATACACGAAAGTGTACAAAAACGGTAGCGCAACGACTTTGTCTGGGGTTTTCAGTGCTCAATCAGGGGCTCCATTCACCTGGGGCTTTGTAAACTCCACAATCGCCAATACCCCACAAGCTGCTGGTTTAGCTTATGTATTTAAGGATGAAACAGAGGCAGCTAAGTATTTAGTTGCAGATGCCAAATTAGGCACGGCAGCTGATCAAGCGAAAGCATTTATGGCTTATGTCAATGCAGATGAATATTTAAGCACGCGTAAAGGAAACTTTACAGAACGTAACGGAGGTCGTACGCCATGGAATGCAACATTAGACTTGAAATTAAACCACTTGATCAAAATGTCAAATGGCCACGATTTACAGTTCTCGTTAGACATCATGAACGCAACGAACTTAATCAACAGCAACTGGGGTAGAATTTACTTCTCGCCTAATACCTTTAACTCGACGGCTAGCTTAGGCTTATCTCGTGTGAACTCAGGTACAGCAGCTGATCCGACATACAAGTTTGCGGTTCCATCTTCGCCATACACAGTAGATCAAATGGGATCAAGATGGCAGATGCAAGTAGGAGCACGTTACACGTTCTAGTCTACTAAGCCATAACAAAAAAGGCGAATCGCAAGATTCGCCTTTTTTTATGTCCTTTTATCTTGACCAGCGGAATCTCCGTCTGCCTAGCATACCGGATAAACCCGTTCCTTGGTTTTGGCCAAAGTTTGCCACATAAACTGGCTGTGCGATCAGATCACTTAAATGTCCCGCCATCAAACGCTGTGATTGAGAAACCCATTCCTGGTATTGCTCTTGCACCGAAACGTGAGAAGGAAGGTAGTTCTTGAAAATGCTTAAATCAAAGGAGGAAGCCCCGATTCCCGCTCCAGACAATTCCCCATCGTAGGCATTAATCATTTGCTCGATGTGATTAGGCACCGGAACCATCATCGCCGGCTTTCCTAAGTACATTGCCTCAGCTACTGACTCAAAACCTGCGGTAGAAATCAAGCCCGCACATTCCGTCATTTTCGCTAAATAATTCTCTGCATCAATCGGATGGAAAGTCAATGAGTCAGAATAGTGATACGTCTCTTTACGCGCTGGATTATCCCAAAAGCAATCCAATTTTACCTCTGGATTCGCATTTGACCACGCCATGATATCTTCAGATAAACGGAAGTGCGTTAAATAGGCTAACCAACGCTCGCCCGCTTTCGGTACAATGTTTTTTACCTGCTGGCGCAAAAGGGGAGGAACCACTTCGATCTTTGCGTCATTATCAATAGGACGGAAAGACAAGCCCAATAACTTCTTCGAACCGATCGATGTAATCATCGTATTCATATTTAATAGCATGCGGTCGATTTTCTTCTCCGGAATGCTTTCGAAGTTCTTGTTTAATAATAAGTATTGATGACCTACGGACATCGTAGGGATTTTGGATCCCGATTTTAGCTTATATAAGCCCGTAATGGATTCGTAGAAGTTTACGATTCCGTCTGGCTGCAATTCTTCGATGAACTCTTCTAATTGAGTGGCGCTTTTCCAAAACGTCTTGAAATTCGTGAATGCCTGTGCTGCTGTTTTAAAAAGTTGCACCGATTTCCCATTCCCAAAAATAATAGAAGGGCTATTGTATTGTAATAGGGGAGTGTCGCCAATGAAATCTAAAAAGAAGGTTGGGATTTTACGCCCCTGAAAAGAACCCACAGCGTAGCCGATCACTTCGTGACCTGCCTCGCGCGCGATTTGTGTAAATGAAATGGCTTGCGTTAAATGCCCGCGACCTTCTCCTTGTACGGTAAAAATGAATTTGCCCATCTTATACAGCGATTGCTTTTCCCAAAATTTCGTTTAACTCTGCTTTCAAATTGTATAGTGGGAATTCGATGATTTGCCATTCCCCTTGATGTGTTTCTACTAAGGCCGTCAATGATTCGACCCAGTCGCCAGAATTCATGTATGCGATTCCGTCGATCATTTTGATTTCAGCCTTATGAATATGGCCACAGATGATGCCATCCGCGCCTTTGGCCTTCGCTAATTCTGCTAATTTCTCTTCAAAGTCTGATATGAAATTCACCGCCGCCTTCACTTTTTGCTTAATCACCTGAGATAAGGAATAGTAAGGCTTGCCTTGCCAGCTCCGGTACTGATTATACCATTTGTTCAGCCACAACAAGAACGTGTAGCCGATATCGCCTAAATAGGCTAGCCATTTCATTTGGCTGGTAATGCTGTCGAAAATATCGCCGTGGGTGATGAAGTATTTCTTGCCAAAACTCTTCAGCATATAGTCCTGGCGAATCGAAAACTGCTTGCCAATTTTCAACGGAAGCACTTGCTCTAAGAAATCATCATGATTCCCGCGCAAATAAATCACCTCCGTATCCCACTTGTCCATCATCTTTAATACACAACGGAAAAAGGCCGTGTGCTTCTTCTTCCAGCTGCCTCCTTTTTTGAGTTGCCAGCCGTCGATGATATCGCCGTTTAAGATGAGTTGGTGGCACGAATGTGCGCGTAAGAATTCGTTAACCTCGGCTGCTTTAGCTCCCTTGCTTCCTAAGTGCAAGTCTGAGATAACGATTGTTTTGTAGGTGGGTTGAGAGTGATGGCCCATGGTTTCCTATTTGGTTTACCAAAAATAGGCCCCCACTTTAACCTCCTCGTTAAGCGAATATTACGCTATGGTTAAATCTACCAAACCATAGGCACCTCGATCAGCAACACCTTCGTGCCTGCTGCTGAAGCCTTTACCTCGATCGCATCGGTCTCTGAAATCCCGATCGCATCTCTACGCCCCAGCTTCTCGCCAGCCACTTCGATTCCACCTTCAATTACAAACACAAAAGCCCCCTGCTGTGCCCCATGCAATGCATAGCTCAGACTTTCGCCTTCCGAAATTTCAGTAATGTTAAAATACGTATCTTGATTTACTTGCAAAGAATCAATGTCCGTTCCCTGTGGCGAAACCACCGTCTTCCATTGTCCCTTATAATCCGCAGGATTGTACGTACGCTGATCGTAGCGCGGTGTGATATTTTTCAGTTTGGGCATGACCCAGATTTGAAATAGTTCCAAACCTTCTGTTTGACTCGCATTAAACTCCGAATGGTAAATCCCAGAGCCCGCAGACATAATCTGCACATCTCCCGCATTAATAATGCCATTCGTTCCCATCGAATCCTCATGCGCTACCGCACCCTTCATCGGAATGGTCACGATCTCCATATTATCATGCGGATGTTTGCCAAAACCCATCCCCGCCGCAATAAAATCATCATTCAGCACGCGCAGCGCGCCAAAATGTATCCTCGCCGGATTATAATAACCAGCAAAGCTAAAACTAAAGGCGGTTTTTAACCAGCCATGATCGGCTGTTCCGCGGGAGGAGGCAGGGTGTAGTTCGGTTTTCATAAAAGAAGTCGCCTTCGGCTTAGTCGCTGCTTACGCAGCTTAGTCGTCACTATGTGACTTAGTCCGAAGTCCGGAGGGTTAAAATTTATACAAATATCATTTCTTTATTTTCGTCCAACAAAAAAGTCGAAACAGTTGTTCCGACTCCTTTATTATTATATGCCCCTGTGGACTCGTTTCCTTCGGACTGCCGCTCTGCGGCTCCCTCCGGACTCAGTCCCTTCGGACTATCGACTATAGATATTGATTCGCGTTCGTCGCGTTCAAGTCTTCGAAAGCTGTTTTTAAACGAGCTACTAAAGTCTCTTCGCCCTTACGTAACCAAACACGTGGGTCATAGTATTTCTTGTTCGGAGAATCGTCACCTGTTGGGTTACCGATTTGGCCTTGTAAATAAGCCTCATTTGCTTTGTAGAATCCTAAGATACCTTCCCAGAAT
>JAURHT010000077.1 GCA_030833145.1 Aquirufa sp. | reverse complement strand
TGATGGTCAATCATCAGGTGCAAACGAATGTTATTTCCGTTCTCGTATTGGTAACTCAGCTGCTAAATGGGAGACTTCTGAAACAGCTAACATTGGTATGGATGCGACTCTCTTGAATGGTAAGTGGGAAATCGCATTAGACGTTTGGAGAAAAGATACACGTGATTTATTATTCAATGTTCCTCTTCCAGCGGTTGTGGGTAACTCTGCTGCAGCTCCTGCAGTAAACGTTGCTAAGATGCGTAACCAAGGTATCGATTTACAAATCATTAACCGTGGTAACATTACATCAGATTTGAAATATGAATTAACGTTCAACAACTCATTCTTGAAGAATGAGATCGTTTCATTCGCTCCTGGTATTACGAACTTAATTGGCGGATCTTTCCGTGGTATTGTTCCTGTACGTATGGAGGTGGGTCGTTCATTATCATCTTTCTACGGATACCAAGTATTGGGTTATTTCAACTCAGCTGCTGAGGTTGCTTCTGCTCCTGCTCAATCTGGTGCTGGTGTAGGTCGTTTCCGTTATGCTGATATCAACGGTGATGGTAAAATTACTCCTGCTGACCGTACTTACTTAGGATCTCCAGTACCTACTTACACTGGTGGTATCAATGTTGGTTTAACTTACAAAGATTTTGAATTTGCTACATATTTATATGCATCTGCAGGTAACAAAATTTGGAACCAATCTAAGTGGTTTACAGATTTCCACGGAACGTTTGAAGGATCAGGAAAAGGTGAGCGCGCTAAGCAATCATGGACTCCTGCATTAGGAAATAACGCTGAGGCGCCTATCTGGGAATCAGCATCCAATATTTCAACTTCAGCTGCTGAGAACTCATGGTATGTAGAGAATGGTGATTACATTCGTATTCAAAACATCTCATTAGGATACAACATTCCGAAGTCTTATACTTCGAAAATAGGTATCAAGCGCGCTAAATTCACTTTATCTGCGAACAACATTTTGACCTTTACTAAATACAAAGGTTTAGATCCAGGTGTAGGTGGAGCAGCAGATACAGGTTTTGGTATTGATGTGGGTAACTACCCAGTGACTCGTTCATTCAACGCATCTCTTAACTTGACTTTTTAATTAGCGAAAGCCTTATTTAATAAACAAGAAAAATGAAAAATAATCAAATTTTAAAGCGAATCGCTTTAGTGAGTGTGTCAGCTTTAACGTTGACCTTCGCATGTAAGGATCAGTTTTTAGAAGTTGCGCCTACTGGTTCATTAGCAGAGGCACAATTATCATCTAAAGCTGGTGTGGAAGGTGCCTTGATTGGTGCTTATGCTCAATTAGCAGGTAAGGGCTATACGCGTCTTGCAGCAGCTAACAACTGGGTTTGGGGTTCTATCCGTGGTGGAGAGAGCAATAAAGGAACTGACCCAGGTGATTACTCAAATATTAACTTGATGCAACGTTATGAGATCCCAGCAAATGATGGTGACTTGAACGGAACATGGCAAGCAAAATATGAGGGTATTGCACGTACTAATGCAGTTATTAACTTAGCAAATGGCTCTAAAGCTTTATCTGCTACTGATAAGACTCGTATTATTGCAGAGGCTCGTTTCTTACGTGGTATCTACTACTTTGAGTTAAAGAAATTATTTAACTCTGTTCCTTATGTGGATGAAACAGTAGGTTACGGTAAGGGAATTGAAAAAGTTCCAAATACTGAAGCATTCTGGGATAAGATCGAAGCTGACTTTGCTTTTGCTTACACAAACTTGCCAGCTACGTCTTCATCTGCAGGACGTGCAAACAAGTGGGCTGCTCAAGCTTTCTTAGGTAAAGCATTATTATTCCAAGGTAAGTTTGCAGATGCAAGATCGAAATTCACGGATGTAATCACGAATGGAGTTACTACTAACGGTAAGAAATATGGTCTAGTTCCTAAATTTGCTGATATTTTCAATGCAGTAAATGATAACAATGAGGAAGCTGTATTTGCTATTCAGTCATCAATGAATACAGGTAGCACGAATAATGCGAATGGTTTCGATGACTTGAACTACCCATACAATACGGGTGCTGATGGTCCAGGTAACTGCTGCGGATTCTTCCAGCCTTCATTCTCAATGGCAAACGCATACCGTACAGTAGGTGGTTTACCTATCTTAACTGAAACGGCTGGTGCTCCAGATTATAACTTAGCTGCGAACGCTGTTAAGCATGATTATGGTATCAACTCATCAGCTGCATTCACTGAAGATGCAGGTCCATTAGATCCACGTATTGACCACACTATTGGTCGTCGTGGTATCCAATACTTAGACTGGATCGAGCACCCAGGTGCTAACTGGATTCGTAAGCAGGATTATGCTGGTCCGTATTCACCTAAGAAATATGTGTACTACAAGTCTCAAGAAAACTCATTAACAGATGGTTCTTCTTGGACACGTGGTTATGCTACGATGAACTACAACATCATGCGTTTTGCAGATGTATTGTTGATGGCTGCTGAAGCAGAAATCGAAGCTGGTTCATTAGCGAAAGCTTTAGAATACGTTAACCTTGTTCGTGCTCGTGCAGCTAACAAAGCTGGATTTGTAATGAAAGGTGGTGTAGCAGAAGCTAACTACGATATCGCTTTATATACCTCTTTTGCTGATAAAACTGCTGCAACTAAAGCGGTTCGTATGGAGCGTTTATTAGAATTAGCAACTGAAGGTCACCGTTTCTTTGACTTAGTACGTTGGGGAATCGACGTTCCTACACTTAATGCTTACCTTGCTTATGAAAGTAAGACATTAGTGACTAAGTTCGGTGGTGCTACTTACCAGGCAACTGATAAGTATTTACCAATTCCTCAGCAACAAATTGATATTCAAGGAACTGCTGTATTGAAGCAAAATCCAGGTTATTAATTTGATCTAATTTTATGTAAAAAAGGTGGGATATTTATCCCACCTTTTTTATTTTCGCTTAAGTTTAAAATTACGTCATGAAGCCTATTTACGCCTATTTATTACTTGTTAGTTCACTCTTTGTATTCTCTTGTAAAAACACTAGTACGTTTGAGCTTTTATCGCCTGATGATACAGGTATTCATTTTTCAAACAAGATCGTAGAGAACGATACCTTGTCTATTTTGAAGTATGAGTATCTATACAATGGAAGCGGTGTAGGTATGGGAGATTTTAACAATGATGGTTTATTAGACATTGTTTTTTCAGGTTCTCAGGCGAATGCCACTTTGTATCTAAACAAAGGGGAGATGAAGTTTGAAGAGTTGGGTAAATCGGCGGGTTTAGATACAAAAAATCGTTGGTGTTCAGGTGTAAGTATTGTCGATATTAATGGGGATGGTTTGTTAGATGTGTATGTTTCGGCTACGATGAAAAATGCAGAAAAAGATCGCCAAAACATGCTTTTTGTTAATCAAGGAATAAAGGATGGAAAGCCAAGTTTCAAAGAGTTAGCCGCTGAATATGGAATGAATGATTCTGGCTATAGTCAGCATGCCGCTTTTTTTGATTACGATCGGGATGGGGATTTAGACCTCTATGTTTTGATAGATGTTATTGATGACTTTCCGTCGCTCTATCGGCCAAAAGTGACCGATGGAACCTATAAAAATACGGATCGTTTGTACCGCAATGATTGGTCAAAAGAAAAGAATCATCCCGTGTTTACCAATGTTTCTAAAGAAGCAGGGATTACGATAGAGGGTTTTGGGTTAGGTATCAATATTTGTGATATAAATCAGGATAACTGGCCTGATATATATGTGACTAATGATTATGTGTCAGATGATATTTTGTACATCAATAATCAAAATGGGACTTTTACGGATCAAGCAAAATTATACTTTAAGCACACGAGTCTAACGGCCATGGGAAATGATGTGGCAGATATCAATAATGATGGACGCCCTGATATTGTTGCGTTAGACATGTTACCGAAAGATAATGAACGTAAGAAACAGTTAGCACCGCCAAACAGCTACCAGTCATATCAAAACAGCGATTTACATGGGTATACTTACCAATATATGCGCAATACCCTTCAGTTAAACCCGGGTAAAAAGGCAGATGGTACTCCTATTCCTTTTCAAGAGATTAGTTTGCTAGCAGGAGTAGCTGAGTCTGAGTGGAGCTGGTGTCCTTCTTTGGCGGATTTTGATAATGATGGATTTCGTGATTTATTAGTTACCAATGGATTTCCACGTGATGTAACCGACCGAGATTTTATGTTGTACAGAGCAAATGCTTCGAAATTAGCCTCTGAATCAACTTTATTGGAACAGATTCCAGTGATAAAAGTTAATAATTATGCCTTTAGAAATAAAGGAGGCATGCATTTTGATGATGTGAGTGCGACCTGGGGAATCCAGCGTCCCTCGTTTTCCAATGGAGCTTCCTATGGGGACTTAGATAATGATGGTGACTTAGATTATGTGGTTAATAATATCAATGATGAAGCATTTGTCTATAAGAATAATACCGTTGAGGCAAATGCGGACAAGGGCCATTATTTACGGATTAAATTGCAAGGTAAGGGTCAAAATACGCAAGGAATTGGTGCCCGGATCGAAGGGGTATATGCGGATGGAACCTATTTCTATTATGAGAATACTCCTTACAGAGGCTATTTATCCAGCGTCGAAGCGGTAGCTCATATCGGATTAGGTGCGAAGCAGAAGATTAGAGAATTACGGGTGATTTGGCCTAATGACTCTATGCAGGTGATTTCAAAGCCTAGTATTGATCAAGTACTTAAGTTAAAAATCTCCGATGCGAAACAACCTTACGTCTCGATGTTTAAAAATAACTCTCCTCTTCTTCGTGAGGTGACGAATGATGTACAATTAACGGATGTGCACAAGGAATACGATTTTATAGACTTCAATTTCCAAAGTTTAACACCGTTTAAGATGTCTCAGTTAGGACCTGGAGCTTCGGTGGGAGATGTGAATGGGGATGGACTAGAAGATTTCTTTGTAGGGGGGGCTAAATTTTATTCTGGTATTTTCTATTTACAACAAGCTTCTGGGAAGTTTACTCCTAAGTTTTTGGAGGGAGTAGCGGAGAATAAGAATAAATTAGGGGAGGATTTAGGTTCTCTTTTAATTGATATGGATCGTGATGGAGATTTGGATTTATATGTCGCTCGGGGAGGAACTGAAGGGCAATTAGGAGCGGCGAGCTTCCAAGATGTGATCTATGCGAACGATGGTAAAGGAAATTTCAGTCTATCACCTGCCGCATTACCCACATTTACCGAAAGCAATGCAGCGGTTCGCGCGGTTGATTTCGATAAAGATGGTGATCTAGATCTGTATGTCAGCGGTAGAAATGTGCCGTTCTCTTATCCTCAGGGTACCGTGTCTCGCCTATTGCGTAATGATTCCAAAGCAGGTATGATTAAATACACGGACATGACGGCAAAGTGGGCACCAGATTTATTGAAGCCGACATTAGCATGTGATGCAGTTTGGACCGATGTGAATAACGATGGCTGGTCTGATTTAGTGGTAGCAGGAGAATTTATGCCAATTCAGATTTACCAAAATGAAAAGGGACGTCTAGTTCCTTTGCAGAATACGGGATTGGAAGGTATGACAGGTCTTTGGGGATCGGTTTCCGCGGCTGATTTCGACCAAGATGGTGATATGGACTTAGTTGCGGGTAATATGGGTAAAAATACCTTATTGCGTGCGAATACGAAGCAACCTGTGGATGTTTTGCATGGAGATGTCGATGGCAATGGGGTGTATGATATTTTCCCGTTTGTCTATTTCCAAAGTGCTGCAGGTACGCCTGTTTCAGCCCCTTTGTTTAGCAAGGATGATGTGCACAAGCAGTTGAATTCCACACGTCAACGCTGGGTCTATTACAAGGATTATGGTAAGGTTACCCAAGAAAATTTCTTGACTGATAAAGAAAAAACGAAAGCTGCTAAATTGTCATTTACAGAGAATGCTTCCATGTATATAGAAAATTTAGGTGGGGGTAAATTCAAAGCGCAATCTTTGCCAATTATGGCCCAACTGTCCTCTCTAAATGGAATGCAAATCCTTGATTTGAATGCAGATGGCTATTTAGATATCCTTTATGTTGGAAATAATTTTGCTAATGAAGTATCAACGGGTAGGTATGATGCCTCAAATGGAGGTGTATTGCTTGGGAATGGGAAAGGGTTCACCTATTATGAGAATTCAGGCATATTTGTGCCAGGGGACGCTAAGTCCTTTGTGGGCTTACAATTAGGAGGAGAATTAGCTTTTATTGCTTTGCAGAACAGAGGGCCTATGAAGGTTTTTAAACCCTTGCAAGCCTTTGAAAAAGCGAAAGTTAAACAAGGGGTATCATTCAGTTATACCTATAAAGGGCATAAACAAATGATTCGATGGAGTTATGGATCTTCATATTTGAGTCAAAGTGCTCAATCGCAACTTTTTGTTCCTCAGGGATCAAGGATTAATTAGATTTTTGAAGATTCTGATTTGCAAGCCAGAGGTTAGTTTAACCCCTGGCTTTGTTTTTCCAAATTGGTAATTTCCTACCACGATATCCATATCACCATCTTTATCATAATCCCCCGCATCCAAAGTCATATATTGTGAATCCATCGGGTTATTCAAATTATATGTCTTGAAATTCATATTTCCTTGATTTTGAAAATAAACGAAGGATTCGTTTTTGCCTTTTTCATTTTCTGTAAAAAATGCAATAGAAGCTAAATCAAGGTCGCCATCTTGATCAAAATCACGCGCAATAGTCTTAGTTGCGCCGTATAATGGATAAAAATAGGCCTCTTTAAAGTTGTTTTTTTTGTCGTTTAGGAAGAGGTGGATGCCATGATAAGGTTTTTTCGTAATGGAGTAATCTGCATTATCGCCATTTGAAATAATGATATCATCGGAACCGTCCTTATTGATGTCCACTACTTCCATATAACTACTCCCCCAAACCGCATCAAATTGCAAAATGGGCTTCTCTACGAACATTCCCATTCCCTTATTAATAAAAAGAGATACTCCCTCTCTAGCCTGCGCCATTAATACCAGTAAATCAGGACGACCATCACCCGTATAATCCTTCACAATCACATTTCTGGAACCTGCTTGATCTTTCAGTAAGTGCCGTTGCTTAGATTTTCCATCGATCCAAACCAATTGACCAGCTTCAAACCCATACTCACAAATTAAAAAATCATTTACCCCATCTTGATTAAAATCTGCGATTTGCATGTCCACGGGTCTTTTCAGAGAATCGATTATTTTAGTAGACTTATTTTGAGCAGAAATTTCATAAATAGCCCCTAGTTTTTGGTCATTAGGATACATTTTTCCTATGGTAAGAGAATAAGTTTTTCCTTTATTGAATAAAGTTTTTACGGTAGGGCTACTCGTTCGAATACTTGATTTTTCTTTTAACTGAGAACTTAATATGGTTAATGTATTCGAATTAAACCCAGTCCAAATTTCACCATTCTCTGGTTGTATGGTCACTGAAGTAACATTTCCGTTAAAGGCTTTTTTTTGTAGGAATGTTTCTTGCGTAAAATGAATAGGATCATTTTGAATAATTGATTTATTTTTTTGCGCCAAAGTTCTGTTTAGTGCATTTTTTGTGTAATAATCTACGATGGATTGCCATTCCTCCACGGTTAATTTAGGCGTATCAGGGTAGATATTTAATTCAACGGCAGATTGAAATTGTTCTTCTGGAATCTTCGTCAATAACTCGAATTTATTCCGTATGCCGAGTCGATATGACATTTCAACTAAGACATGATCATTCCAGGTCTTTTTATCTAATAGACTTGGATCGGGGAACTTATGACAAGAGCTACAATTTTCTTTCGCCAATTCTTCTCCTGTTTTCTTAGAGTTGCAGGCAAATGTCAGTAAAGCAATAAAGGCAACAGAAATTAGTCTCATTCGGGTAGGGAAGTGGCAGTGTTAGAAGTTAAAGTGGAATCCCCTCCAATTCCTCCGACGCAACTAAAGTCGAAGGCTAAATTTTCGGGTTTAATAAAAGGCATTTTTTGGTATCCATCCATGGCTAATGATCGATCTGCGTAGACTTTCTCCATGAATTTTGTGAAGGCGGGCATGGCCATTTTTGCACCTTGACCTAATTGAATGTTTCTAAAGTGGATACTACGATCATCGCCACCTACCCAAATGCCGGTAACCAGTTTTTGGGTGACACCCATAAACCAACCGTCGGAGAAGTTAGAGGTGGTACCCGTTTTTGCTCCAATTTCGTTTCCTGCAGCGATTGAGCTTCGATTTAAACCTTCAGCCGTTCCACCGGGTTCACGAACCGCGCCTTGTAACATAAAGGTCATTAAGTAGGCCGTTTCTGGCTTCATTACCGCCTTTGCTGTAGGGGAGAATTCGCGTAAAACGACACCGTTTTTATCGGTGATTTTTAGAATGATGATCGGGTCGATTTTTTCACCTCCATTGGCGAAGGTACTGTAGGCAGAAACCTGTTCGTAGACGGAGACTTCAGAAGTACCAAGGCAAAGCGAAGGCCCTTCGTAAAGAGAGCTTGTAATGCCTGCTTTGTGAGCAAAATCGGCAATTTTGCTGGCTCCTAAGGCTTTCATCAATTTCGCTGAAATCGTATTGATGGAGCGTCCCATCGCGCGTCTGAGCGTTAAATTCTCGTAACTGTATTTGCCATCGGAGTTTTGAGGTGTCCAAGTGTCATTCGTTAGTCCATCCTCTGTCCCAAAAGTCACCGGCTCATCCACGTATTTATCGCAAGGAGTGGCAATTTCATTTTCAATCGCCGCACCGTATACGAATGGTTTGAAGGTAGAGCCTGGTTGGCGCTTACTTTGAGCTATATGATCATACTTAAAGTATTTGTAATTAATACCACCGATCCAGGCCTTCACGTGGCCATTCGTCGGATCCATCGACATCATTCCCACGTTCAAAATACGTTTGTAATACCGCATTGAATCGAGTGGGCTTAAGGTAGTATCGATATCGCCATGGTAAGAGAAAACGGTCATTTTTACAGGACGTTTTAATTCCTCCCAAACCCGCATCTCATCATTATTATACGCCTCCATTAAGTCCCGGTAGCGCTGTGTGCGTTTCATAGCAGACGAAATAAAGCCCTTCAGCTCCTGCAT
>JAURHT010000159.1 GCA_030833145.1 Aquirufa sp. | reverse complement strand
TTTCATGTTTCATAGGTTTAGAAACATAAGTTAGAAAAAAAGTTAACTAATCATATCCTGACCGAAATTTACAGCAACAATAATAGGATCGTCAAAACTGCCCCCGCAAGTGTAAACATCATCGCCTTCTTAAAGATCGTCGTCTTAGGTAGGAACATGTAAAACGATGAAATCACGAAGAAAAACAGGGATAAACCGAAGAAAATATTCAGATAAAACAAAGGATCATTCGTCGTCGCCTTGTGTAATTTCGTCATCTTATTTACGATAGCAGGCTGTTCAGTTACCGTATAGTCCGCCACACCGGTCTTCAAATTATACGTCCCTTGTTTAAAGGAAACCAAATCCCCCACAATGGTATCTGGCTTGAAGCCACGCAAATGCAATTCCTTTCCTAATTCCTCCCCTTGTAAACCGGGCTTTAATGTCTGTACTTTATGCACATCACTCTTCAAAAAACTGGTTTCGCGAAAGATCAAAATGATCCCACTGATGGAATAAACCGCCATTATTCCGGCCAGGAAAAAGCCTAAATAACGGTGGTAGGTGCGCATTTTTGTAGATAGGTTACTCATCATGAAAAGTTTACAGGTTAATTTTTACCCCAATATTAGCAGAAAAAGGCATTCCAGGGCGAAACCCTTGCGGTAAATTTGCTACCACATAAGAATTATTTAACATATTATTCACCGTTGAGAACAAGGTGGCGGATTTAGAAAAGGCATAATTCGCACTCAAATCTACTACCCAATATCCCCCAATGGTATTGATATCATTGTATTTTGCCGGTGCTGAAGGCAGAATATCTACTGAATTCCCCGTCTTAACACGCGTATTCCCTACATATCTGCTCACGACTGTCACGTTCATTTTATCTGATTCTACACCTAAACTTAGCGACCATAAATGCGGTGTAATAAATGGCATCAGTTCTCCTTTTGTAATGGTTCCTGTTCCCCAATCCCCACCTGCGTTAACAAAGGTTTGCATAAATTTTGCCTCATTAAAGGTGTAAGTAATATTTAAAGGCAATCTCCATTTCGTGGAAGATGGCCATAAATTTTGTTCCGCCGTAAATTCAATTCCTTGAATCTTTGCATTTCCCGCATTAAACATATCCCCCGTTCCAGCACCGCCGCCAGACACGTTATCCGAACCTAAGATGTTTTGGTAATTATTCAAAAAGGCAACCACCTGCGTTTTAAAGTTCGTCGTATTCTTCCGATAGCCTAGTTCATAACTTATTGCTGTCTCCGATTTAGCTTGAGACGAATTCGAATTTAAGGAAGGCATCCCTGGAGGTGAAAAACCGCGGTGAATTCCTCCAAAAACACGTTCATTCTCCTTCAAAGCATAGCTAATCCCCACTCCCGGCAGCAAAATGTCAATCGAATTAGTCGCCGTTTTTAAGGCAGTACCTAGGCGCGCAATATCTGAATTCCCATAATTATCATAGCCTAATTCCATGGCTTCATATCTAATTCCTGGCGTTAAAGTCCATTTGTCTAGCTGCAAATCATATTGAACATAGCTCGCAAAACTCTTCGCTTTTCGAAGTTGATTTTCTGCATTCCCTATTACCCCAGCAGCACTTAAAATCATAGTCGAATTTGACATCAAATAAGTGGATTGTGTGGCGTAACGATCTGCGTCATCCGAGTGAAAACGAATGCCTGATTGGAGGTGGTGCTTTAATGATCCAGTTTCAAATCGGTAACTCAGATTCGATTGAAAACCAAGTACGTGAAAGGTTCTGACTGCGCTTTGGAAATTCACATTACCATTCGTTTGACCCGACATAATCGAATAAGCAGAGGCATAGGTGATAGGATCTGCCAAAATCGAATTTAACGCTACCCCTCCCACGGTGTTCACCCGCGACCAATCCCGGTACGTTTTAGCAGCATAGGCAGAAGAGGTAATACTTAAGTGGTTATTCGGCGAAAGAGTATGGGTCAAGGAAATGTGCTGGTGGTTCATGTCGAGCAAATCCTTTTGGGTAGCTGCATAGCGGCGATTTGGGTTTGCCATAAAATCGGAGAATGTTAACCCTAAATAGGATTCATTTCCCTCTTCAGACATGTTCACAAACTTAAGGGTAAGAGACTGACTAATTGGATTATTCACATCAGAATGCCAACGAATTTTACCCATTATATCGCGGCGATCAAAACCAGTATTAGCTCCAGATGGCAGTTCTTTAAAACCATTACTCGCTAATCGATTCAATTCAAACACATAATCGATATTCTTGTGGCTATCGCCTACCCAAATTCGTTGCTGATTCGAGCCAAAACTTCCGTATGAAAGCTGTACAAATCCCTTAAATGAGTCTGGAATAGAGGTAGAAATCAAGTTAATTGCCCCACCTATCGTGTATGGGCCGTGTTTTACTTGGCTACTTCCCTTCAACACCTCAAGCTGTTCCATACGCGCAAACGTTGGAAAATAATACGCCGATGGATCGGAATAGGGGGCCGGTGCCATCAAAATTCCATCTTCCATTAAGGTGATTTTAGCACTTCGATTCACCGGAGTGCCCCGTAAACCGATATTAGGTCTTAAGCCAAACCCCTCTTCATCACGCACATTAATTCCTGGAATAGTTTGAATCGCTCTATTGATATCTGGCTGGTTCAATTGTTGGATTTTAGCCTGGCTAATCCAAGCTCCGGAACCCACGACCTTAAAAGGACTCGTGCCTATGATGGTCACTTCCTTTAGTTGGTTCATCTTCAACGTATCCTCCTGCTGCTCATTTTGGGCGAAAACAGGTTGAAAAAACGGGATTAGGACGATTGCTAGATTGAGTAGTATTTTAGGCATTTTTATTTAGACTAATTATAAATAATGCTCAAAACTACTGTCTGAATTTTACATACGCAAGCTTATTTAGAATAATTTTAAATAAGTTTTTCGCTAACTAGCTGACTGATATCCGCCGCAAGTCGATTGATAATGTTCCACTTTGCATAAGGCCGGTAGAAGCAGAGACTCACTTCCCGTTCTAATTTACCATCGTGTAATGGGAATAATTGCGCTTTGCGTGGTTCGGAAAGATGTTCCAAATACAGTTTTGGCAACAAAGTCATCCCATTAAAATTGTCTACTAAATTTAATAAGGTATCAAACGTATTCGCTTCAAAACGCAGATTAGGCGGAAAATATTGATGTTTCTTTAATTCGCAAAGCTGAATAATCTGATCCCGCAAACAATGCCCTTCCTGCAATAAAAAGATGCGCTGTTGTTTTAGGTCCTCGAGTTTAAATGAGCTTACTGAGGTCTTTGGGTGACCATAAAGGACTAAATCCTCTTTATATAGCAACTGGGTTTCTAAATCCACACTGGCAATAGGCGTACTTAAAATGCCAATATCCAATTTCCCCTCGCGCAAACTGTTCTTCAAATGATTCGTGGTTTGCTCATAAATCTCAAAATCCAAGGCCGGGTATTTTAGCATCAAGGGCTTCAAAATAATGGCCATTAACGAGTTAGCAATCGTAGGAATTACACCCACTTTTATTTTCCCTTCCAGCTTGCTATTAATCGATTTAGAGGAATTCAACAAGGCACGTGAATGAGCCACCACCTGCTGGGCGTGGAGAAGAATTTCACGGCCGTTTTCAGTCGTCACAATGGGATTCGCCTTCCGGTCGAAAATAACGATATCCAGCTGTTCCTCTAACTTTTTAACCATGGCACTTAAGGTGGCTTGCGTCACATGACAATAATCAGCTGCTTTGGAGAAGCTTTTAAATTGATCTACGGCTAGGATGTATTCTAATTGATGTATATTCACTGATATAGATTTTATCTATGCCAAATATAGAAAAAATCAGTTTTCTCTATAGAAAAAATGCGCATAATTTAGCTCCACTAAAATCAAGAATCATGAAAAAACTACTCTTCATCAGCGCGCTTTTTGCTGCTTCGGCAGTCCAAGCGCAGGATTACGCGAATCCACACGGTGCGGCGGCGGGCGCAAATCCCCACGCAGCGAATCCTCACGCGGCAGGTGCAGCGAATCCTCACGCGGCAGGCGGTGCGAACCCACACGCAGGCATCAACCCACACACGGGAATGAAAGCTTCGGCAACAACCAACAAAGATTGGTGGCCTAGCCAATTGAACGTAGGAATGCTACGT
>JAURHT010000092.1 GCA_030833145.1 Aquirufa sp. | reverse complement strand
TATCTTGGATAATTTTTAAAAGCCTCTTATGAGGCTTTTTTTTGCTATGGCATTTCCAAAAGGCATCATCGAACTAGTAGACTCTTTATACCAACAAGGTGTAAATGAGGCGGTTATATGTCCTGGATCTAGGAATGCACCCTTAATGATTGCTTTAACCCGCCACGGCGGTTTCAAATGCTATTCCATAGCTGATGAACGTTCCGCTGGGTTTTTTGGCTTAGGAATCGCCCTGAAAACGGGTCGTCCCGTCGTTATTTGCTGCACCTCAGGCTCAGCCGGATTAAATTTTGCTCCTGCCGTAGTCGAAGCCTTCTTCCAAGAAGTTCCCCTCATCGTTTTAACTGCTGATCGTCCGAAGGAATGGATCGGACAATGGGATGGACAGACGATTTACCAAGAAAATCTGTTTGGAAAGCACGCAAAAGCTTTTTTTGACTTTGAAACGGATGATTGTTCTGCTGCTCCATTGACTGCTTTAGCGGAACCCAAAGGCCCCGTGCAGATTAATGTGCCGATAAGTGAGCCGTTTTATCCAGAGCCAGGTTTTGTCTTGGAAAAAAGTGAGACTTTTTCCCTGCGACAAAACCTGTCAAAGCACAAAGCACAAAGCACAAAGAATAAAGTTGATTACCAATATTTCAGCCTAGAAATAGCCTCAGCTGAAAAAATCCTTGTGACCGTAGGGCAAATGGAAGACAATTCGATCTTCGAAAATCTTTCTGCTTATGGAATACCGGTGATAGGAGATGCGACGTCTAATTGTGGCAGTACGATTGCACACGATTTGCTATTAGCTGACGAATCAGTATGGCCAGCTCTACAACCAGATTTGCATATACACTTCGGAAAATCATTCGTTTCTAAGCGAATTAAGCAGTTTTTACGCACCCACAAGCCGAAGCAATCGTGGCTCATTCACCCGAATCCGATCGGAAGACCGGATCCATTCTTGTGTTTGACTCACGTGGTAAATACGGATGCGGAAAACTTTATGGAAGGTGTTCAATGGAGTTCGAAATCTTGGAACACCTGGAATTCAGCCAAAATCACTTCCTTGCAAGCTGAATTCTTCGCCCAACCCAGTTGGACGGAATTGCATCTGTATAACCAAGTAACAGAGGCGATTGAGCAAGAATCAGCAGAAGGACATATCGCTAACTCATTAGCTGTCAGATACATTAATTGGACTTTGGCGAAATTTACGAAAACGGAAGTATTCTCGAATCGAGGCACGTCTGGAATCGATGGATGCCTAAGTACAGCCGTTGGAGCCGCTCAAAAAACAGACAAATTATGCATTTCCATCATTGGGGATGTAGCATTTCAATACGACCGGAATGCACTTTGGAATCATTACATCCCTGCGAACTTGCGCATCATCGTATTTAATAATGGTGGTGGAGGTATTTTCCGCAACCTCGAAGGTGCGAAAGACCTACCAGAATTGGATGAATTTATGGAAACGCGTCAAGGGTTTACCGCTGAAAATACGGCTAAAGACGCTGGAATAAGCTATTATTCTGCCTCGAACCCAAGTGAATTAGACCTGAACGCTTTTCTACATAACCAAGGCCCAGCGCTCCTAGAAATTCACACGAATTCCATCGAAAACGCAGCAGAATTGAAGAAGTATATGGCCTTATTTAAGGCTTGATTTAGCCTGAATTTTGGCCCAATTCTTTAAATACAACGCATTTTTCGGATCCTTTTCTAACGCCTTCTTGACATAAGAAGCCGCTAAATCCCATTGCATTCGCTGAATCGCAAGGTAACCTAGGTTATTATTCAAAAGATCTTGGTATTTACCTGACTTCAAGGCTTTCTTAAATACGGTTTCCGCTAAATCGATTTCATTCATCTCCTGCAATACCACGCCCTTATTAATCAAGGTTTCTACTGAAGTCGAATCAAGTGCTAAAGAGCGGTCATAAGAAGATAAAGAACCTGATAAATCCGCTTTTTGAAGTAAAATATCACCTTTTAAGGTCCAATTTGCGGCTGAATCTGGGAAAATTTTAACTAACGTTTCTACTGCATTTACGGCTTCGTCCGATTGCTGTAAGGTTTGCAGCATTTCAGCCTTTTTAAAAAGGGCAGGGGCGAATTTTATATCTAATTCCGTCGCCTTAGAAAAGTCCACTAAGGCCTCGTCATTCTTCTCCAAAATTTGGTACACTAAACCCCGGTTATAATAGGCATCTGAGAAGTCAGGGCGTTTGGCAATCGCCTCCGTATACCATTTAATGGCCTCGTGGTACTCTTTTTCTTTCCATTTCGCATTTCCACGCAAAAAGAAAGCGCTCGATTCGCGTTTCTCTTCTTCGGAAGAATTGGAACAGCTAAATAGGCAAAGGGAAGCAAAAAAGAATAGTAGGTATTTCATCGATCTAAAAGAAAGTTCAATTTAAATAATTCAAATTTCATTCGCATCTTTGTAGCTTAATTAAATGTAAAATTATGGCATACGCAGAAATGTTAACCGATAAAGGGTTAATGAAAATCGAATTCTACACAGAGGATGCACCTATCCACGTAAAAAACTTCATCGACTTAGCTGAAAAAGGCTTTTATGATGGAATTACTTTCCACCGCGTGATTAACGATTTCGTGATCCAAGGAGGTTGTCCAGACGGAACAGGAGCAGGTGGCCCAGGCTATACGATTCCTTGCGAATTAACAGGAAACAACCAATTCCACGACCGTGGGGTTCTATCGATGGCACACCGTGGACCTAACACCGGTGGTTCTCAATTCTTTATTTGCCACTCACGTAACAATACGGCACACTTAGACCGTAAGCACACGTGTTTTGGTAAAGTAGTAGAAGGATTAGAAGTGATCGATTTAGTACGTGAAGGAGATAAAATCCAAAGCGTTAAAATCATTCAAGACTAATGCATTTTATCAAGGAAATAAGCCATCCACAGATGCGAATCTCCCTTTTTGAGTGGAATTCGAAATACATCGTTAAGTTTGAGACTCCGCATCTTGAGCAGAGTTACAAATATTCCGTGATGGACTTTTCCTCCCAAAATGAAATAGAGGAGCTGGTATCCAGCTCCTCCTTTCAAGATTTCGTCTTACAGACCTTTAAAAATATGTATGCTGAAATGGCCAAACAGGCAGATTAATTCCCGCCTAACCATTTATGGCGCAATTTCAATTGCGCTTCAGTCGGTGTAGCCTCTGATTCAATCACAAAAGCCTTCAAAGGCGTCTGTTGCACAGCCACTAAGAACGTACGCTCCATTCCATCTCTTTTAACAGAGAATACTAACGAATCACCCGGTTTTTTATCAGCTAACAATTTATCCATTCCTGGGAAATCAGCCCCATTCACTTTCAATACTTCATCACCTACGTTAAGGCCAGCCACATAGGCTGCTCCACCTTTGTACACCGAAGTGACGCGACCAGCTGCAATACCAACTCCTATGTAAGGAACCGTTTTAGACAAATTGGCATCCGTAAATTGATAGCCAAAAGCCTTAAACATTGCCGCATAAGCTGGGGTCTTCACTCCGTAAATATGCGTTTTAAAGAACTCAGCCGCTGATGCACCTGCCACTTTAGAGAAAGCATCCTCTAATTCTTGATCTGTAAATCCGCGACCCGCTTTTAGGTAATAGGTTTGGTATAAAAACTTAAATACATCATCTAAGCATTTAGCGCCTTTGGTTTGCTGAATGATCCACATATTCAAAACACCCCCTAATAAAGAACCTTTGTCATAATAAGAGACAGAAGCATTACGCGAGTTTTCATTTGGGCGGTAATACTTAATCCACGCATCCCAGCTCGATTCCGCCGCAGATTCCACTTGATTACCCGGTGTATTCTCCACACCCGCGATTTCATCGCCTAAGGCTTTGATATAATCCGCCGTAGAAACCATACCGGTACGTTGATTAATTACGTCTGCATAATAGCTTGTAATACCCTCTGAGAACCATAAATTGTGCGTGTAGTTCTCGTTTTCATAGTCAAATGGCCCAAGTGCTTTGGGACGAATACGTTTTACATTCCAAAGGTGGAAATATTCATGCGCTAACAAATTCATAATTCCTTGGTAGCCTTTCGTCGTTTCATAATTAGAACGAGTGACTTGGCAAGTCGTGGAATACAAGTGCTCCAGACCGCCGCCGCCGCGATTTAAATTATGAATGATGAACAAATAATGATCGCAAGGATGTTCACCTACTACTTTCTGCGCCTCTTCCGCCATCTTCTGTACATCCGCTAAGAATTTCACTGAATCGACTTTAGCGGGGCCATAAAAGGCGATTTGATGCGGGATATTATTCACTTTGAAGTTCCAAACCTTGTGATTTCCAATCTCGATAGGGGAGTCAATCAATTCATCCAGGTTCTTTGCTACGAAATTGAATCCTCCCACATTTTTCATGGCAGTAGAAACCTTTTTGAAGTCTTTGTGAGGGACAATCGTTAATTCCTGAGGCTGAGCAGCAAATTTAGGAGCATACATCAATACACTTGCTGGATTAATGTAGCCGTGCGCATCGTCTAAGAAGGAAGTACGAACGGACATTTCATACGCATACACACGGTAATGAACAGAAACTTGCTTTAAGCCTGGGCTTAAGGCGATACGCCAGGTATTTTTGCTAATCTTTGAGATAGCGACTTTAGTTCCATTTGATTCAGCGCTAACCGATTCTACATTTTTCGCAAATTCACGAATTAAATAGGAGCCAGGCGTCCAAGCTGCCATTTTAAGATCGAAAAAGTTAATTTCTTTACTGACGTCCACTGTTGTTCTCACCTCAAAATAATGAGAGAAAGGTTCGGACATACTGATTTCGTGTTTAATCGGTCCGGCAAAACAGCCAAATGATACGATGACACTAAGGAAAAGTAGTTTTAAATTCATTTTGTTTTTTGTTGAGAAATAGATTTAGGTAAAATTATAAAAATCAGCCGTATAGTCTAGCATATGCTATTTTTTTCCAAATAATTCTAAATGACTGAACAATTATTTAACATAAAAATCGTATTATTGTTTAGTCGTGACTATTGACAATAAACCTATGGTATTTAAATCTTCCTTTTACTGCCTCGTCCTATTTTTATCCCTTCATTTCTCGTCTTTTGCACAGCAATCTCTGGCTTTTGAGAGCAATCAAATCCATTATAGTTTAGGCAAAGAGTATTTTGAGGCACAAAACTATGTCGCAGCTCGCGAAGAATTCGCGAACTTTTTAGGTAGACAGACCGACGCAAATAAGAACGAGGTGATCATGGCAGAATACTACCAAGTATTGTGCGCACTGTATTTAAATCAGCCTGAAATCGATGTTTTAGGCTACCATTTCAGCTTAAATCATCCGAATACACCTCAAAGCAATGTGTTGTTTAGAAAAATCGGATTGTATTTCTATGATATCGCAAATTATGCAAAAGCGATCCGCTACCTCGAAAATTCCTCTTTAGGAAACGTAGAAGCCCGTTATAAACTAGGCGTTGCCTATTTTGAGACCAAAGATTTCGATAATGCCCTTGCCTTATTCAATGAAGTAAAAACGGACCCAGACGAAGAATATGCCTTCTCAGCGGCCTACTACGCAGGAGTCATTCATTACCAACAAAAGAATTACCTAGAAGCCATCGCCGATTTTAAAAAGTCCAATGGACATTCGAAATACCGCAAAGATCTGCCTTATTGGTTGATTTCATCGTATCAACAAACGACTCAATGGGATGAATTATTGAAATATGCGGAACCTATCATTTCCACTCACCCAGATTTAGCCCTTTTAGTAGCAGAAGTTCAATTTAAGAAAGGTTTATACGCAAAGGCAGCAAAGAGCTTCAGCGATTACTTAAAGGAGCATAAAAACGAAGCGGCCACTTATAAAAAAGGTTTTGCCTTATATTCCATCGATAAATACGAAGATGCGATTCAAACCATTAGTGGATTATTGAAAAATGATTCATTAGGTCAAAAAGCGTATTACTTACAAGGTTTAGCTCAATTAAAGTTGGGTAAAAAAACAGAGGCAGCAGAATCATTCAATCAATCAGGCGCTTTAGCTTTTGATGCGAATCAACAAGAAGAAGCCCAATTCAAGTCCATTAGCATCGCCATTGACTTGGGCAATTGGTTGAAAGGGTTGAAGTCAATTGCGCAATTTGGCAAAACCTATCCATCTAGTTCCTTTACAGCAGCTTACCAAAGTTTCGCCGCAGATGCAATCCTAAAATTACCTGAATTAGCTCCAGCCACCGATTTTATGAAATCAGGTGTACCCGTTTCAGAAGAATTGAAAGTGGCTTACCAGACGCTAACCTATAACCTAGGTATCAAAGCGTACAATAAAGAACAATACAAAGAGGCCATTTCTTTCTTTGACAAAGCGATTTCACAAGCGGCTAATCAAAATGTAACGGATGAGGCTTCGTTTGGAAAGGCAGAATGTCTATCTCAATTGAAAGACTTTGAGGCTGCTATTCTAGTTTATAAACCCTTGCTTTCTGGCAAGCATTCGGCTGATTTTTTACAAAGAAACCGCATTGGGATTGCATATGCCTATTTCTCCGTGAAGGATTTCTCGAATGCGAATACGTATTTTAAGACTTATGTAGATCAATTAAAGGCGAATCCGAATGGAAAAGCGAATGCAAATGCCGTTTTACGTTTAGCTGACACCTATTTGGTGGCGAAAAACTACACTGAAGCCTTGACCTATTACAACCAAGCGATTGAAAATGCGAAGACGGAGAAAGATTATGCGATGTACCAAAAAGGAATCACGCTAGTCTACCTTGAACGCGACGCAGAAGCAAAGGCGACGTTCCAGGCTTTGAAAAAATCATTCCCTAATACGAAGTTTGGCGATGATGCGAGTTTCCAAGAGAACTTGATTTCCTTCCGCACGGGTAAATATGCGGAAGCCATTGCAGGTTTTACCGATTTGATCAACAATCAGCCGAATAGTCCTTATTACGCTGAATCCATCTTAAAAAGAGCGCAATCGTATTCTAACTCGAAGCAACCAGAGAAGGCAATTACAGATTACAAGGTGGTAATCGAGAAATACTCGAAAGAGGCTTTCGCGAAAGATGCGGTGGCGGGTTTACAAGAGGAATTGAACTTAGTTGGTCGTCCAGAAGAGATGAGCGCTTATTTAAATATCTACCAAAGTGGTAGCCTAAACGAAGAAGAGAAGACAGATTTAGAGTACCAAGCTGCGAAAGGAATCTATTTAGGGGAGAAATACGATAAGGCGATCGAACCTTTGAAAAACTTCGTGGCTCATTTCCCAGCAGATGAACGAGTAAGTGAAGTAACTTACCTTATCGCAGATGCGGCGAATAGATCAAATAACAAGTCGGTAGCTTTCGAATTCTATAAAAAGGTGATTGAGCAAAACGTTCATCCTTCGCTTAACTCTGTGATTGCTAAAGTAGCTGATATCGAATTTGATTCAGCAGCTTATACACCAGCCATCGGTCATTACCGCCTATTAAAAGAGAAAGGTGTTGATTCTACCGTGATTCAACGCGCAAACAAACGCATTTTAGAATCTTACCTTAAGTTAGCCGAGTTAGATTCAGCCCTGATTGCCTACCAAGAGTTCCAAGCAAGTGCAGGAAAAGAGGCTGAAAGCGTGGAACAAGCTGCCTTGCTTTACCTCGATATCATTCAATTGAATAACGCGAAAGGAAATTATGCCACCTCGAATGAAATGATCCTAGATAAATTCAGAAATGAGTTTGCTGAGGTTTCAGATGCTACCTTAGGTAAGGCCTATCTCTTATTGGCTAAAAACTTATTCGAGTTGAAAAACCTAGCTCAAACAAGAGCAACTTTAAAATCCATCATTGATAATTCAGAGGACAAAGAAAGCGTAGAAGC
>JAURHT010000216.1 GCA_030833145.1 Aquirufa sp. | reverse complement strand
AGATTACGCTTTTTCAACCAAGAATAAAGGTTGATCAAATTCTACAGGACTTGCATTATCAACTAAGATTTTAACGATCTTTCCAGAGATCTCTGAATCGATTTCGTTAAACAATTTCATCGCTTCGATCACACAAACCGTTTTTCCTGGAGCGATTTCCGTTCCTACTTCTACGAAGTTATCTTTATCTGGACCTGGAGCACGGTAGAATGTACCGATCATAGGGGACTTAACTGTATATAAGTTATCTGCTACGGGTGCCGGTGCTGCTGGAGCCGCTGGCGCTGCTGCTGCCGGAGCTGCCGCTACTGGAGCCGCTGCTGGTGCTGCAGAAACCACACTTACTACCGGTGCTGCTTCTCCGTGTTTCTTAACAGAAACTTTTAAACCTTCTGTTTCGATGCTAACCTCCGCTAATGGAGATTTCGCGATATAATCGAGTAATCGTTGAATTTCTTTAGTATCCATTCTTTTTGTTAATTAAACGCTACAAAGGTAGCTAATTATTTTACACGCTCAGCGTATGAATAGGTTCTTGTATCTACTTTAATTACTTCATCTTGTTCGATGAAAATAGGTACGGTGATCGTAGCTCCTGTTTCCACCGTCGCTGGCTTTTTAGGAGAGTTAGCCGTATCGCCACGAACACCTGGTTCTGTGTAGGTTACCTTTAATTCTACGAAAGGAGGCAATTCACAAGATAAAGCAGCATCGTTTTCGGTGTTGATCAAAATCTCTACTTCTTGTCCTTCTTTCATCAAATCTGCCATCACACATAAATTCTCATTTAATAGAATTTGCTCGAACGACTCTTGGTCCATAAAGTTAAAACCAAACTCATCTTTGAAGATGAACTGGAATTTTCTGCGTTCTACACGTACTGGATAGATCGCTACGCCAGAGTTGAACGTGTTATCGATTACTTTCCCAGAGGTCAAAGAACGTAATTTAGTCCGAACGAAAGCCGGGCCTTTTCCTGGTTTTACGTGAAGAAATTCAATGATCGAGTATAAATCGTCATTGTATTTAATCACCATCCCATTTTTAATGTCTGCTGTAGTTGCCATTTCTAATTATTTAGGGTCGTATGCCCATTTAACGTAAGCTGATCCCCAAGTAAAACCTCCACCGAAGGCTGCTAAGATCAGATTATCTCCTTTTTTTAGTTTGTTTTCATAATCCCAAAGACAAAGCGGAATCGTCGCCGCCGTCGTATTTCCATATTTCTGGATGTTCAACATCACTTTGTCATCGCTCACACCCATACGGTTTGCTGTCGCATCGATGATACGCTTGTTCGCTTGGTGTGGAACTAAGTATTTAATATCGTCACCCGTTAAGTGATTGCGTTCCATGATTTCTGCCGAAACATCTGCCATACGCGTCACCGCAAATTTAAATACTGATTGACCTTCTTGGCGAATATAATGCCACTTTGCCTCTACGGATTCTACCGTAGGAGGGTAGGCGCTACCGCCTCCTTTTTGCATTAAGGACTCACATCCTTCTCCATCTGATTTCAAGATAAAGTCTTGAACACCTAATCCTTCAAAGTTAGGTTCTAACATCACTGCTGCCGCTCCATCCCCAAAAAGAATGCACGTCGTACGATCCGTATAATCTACAATCGAAGACATTTTGTCCGCACCCACTACCACGATTTTCTTGTAACGACCTGATTCGATGAAGGCAGTACCTGCACCTAAGGCGTTCAAGAAACCAGAACATGCCGCTGCTAAGTCAAAGGAAGCCGTTTCACGGATACCTACTGCCTTGCAGATCAAGTTCGAAGCGGAAGGGAAAAAGTAATCAGGAGTTACCGTCGCACAGATCAGCATGTCTACTTCTTCTGGCTTGGTATTCGTTTTCTTCAAGAGATCCTCCACCGCTTTCGCCCCCATAAAAGACGTTCCCAGGCCTTCGCCTTTCAAAATACGTCTTTCTTTGATGCCGGTGCGAGAAGTGATCCACTCGTCGTTTGTATCAATGATTTTTTCTAATTCTTGATTCGTCAGCACATAATCCGGTACATATCCTGCGACTCCGGTGATGGCTGCACTTATTTTTTGGCTCATATTAATTATTGGTTCTCGATGGCGGCCTTAATCTTTCCGCAAACATCTGATTCTACAACGGATCTGCATAATTTGATCATGTTTTTGATTGCCAAAGGACTAGACGCCCCGTGTGCAATAATCACATTTCCATTTATACCGATGATCGGGCTACCGCCGTATTTTTCGTAATTCGTATTCTCGACAAAGTCATTCGTGATGCCTTGGTCCTTCATGATTTTGTAAAGGGATTCCCCCATTTTCAAAATAATGTTTCCCGTAAATCCATCCGTCACGATCACGTCTGCTTTATTTTTAAAGAAGTCTTTTCCCTCTAAATTTCCAATGAAATTAATTTTCTTATTCTCTTTTAAAAGGGCGTGAGTCGCTAGTGAAAGGATGTTTCCTTTTTGCTCTTCCTCGCCTATGTTCATTAAACCCACACGTGGCGCTTTCTTGCCAGTCGTAGCTTCAAAATAAACAGATCCTAAGACTGCAAATTGATCTAGCATCTCCGGCTTGCAATCCGCATTCGCGCCAATATCCAGCATTAAAGCATAAGTGCCGTCCTCTTGTGGAACGAAACCTGCAATTGCTGGGCGAGAAATTCCTTCGATGGTTTTGACAGAAAATAAGGAACCGACCATCATAGCGCCGGTATTTCCTGCTGAAGCAAAGACGTCTGCTTTACCTTCTTTTAAAAGATGAAACCCAACTCCGATGCTGGAATTGGGTTTTTGAGATAGTGCCTTGGTCGGATGTTCACCCATTTCAATTACTTGATCCGCAGGAATGATGGCAATTTGCTTGCCTGCATACCCGTGTTTCGCTAATAATTGCTCGATGGTGTCCTGTGGACCTACGGCTAATATAGTGTCGTCGTTTGAAAGACTAGATAACGCTAAAAGTATTCCTTCAATTACAGCTTCTGGGGCATAATCCCCGCCCATCACATCAACGGCTATTTTCATTTAATTATGTTTAATTACTAAAGCTTTTGGCAAAAATAGCATT
>JAURHT010000078.1 GCA_030833145.1 Aquirufa sp. | reverse complement strand
GTTAATTCTTTTGCAGCCCAACCTCCGGAGATACCTGATCCGATGACGATTGCGTCAAACGTTTGGCCTTTAATTGCATCTATATTCAGATTCATTTTTTCTAATTTTTCAGATTAATACACGAAAGATTTTTGAGTCGGCTTCATGTCCGTAATTAACTCAAATTTGCCTGGAACTGGCTCGTAAATGAAAGAAGCAGCGATTCCTTTTTCGGATGTATAATATCCTAAAAGCGTTAATTCTTTCATTAATCTCCAGAAAGGAACGCCATTAGCGCCTTCCAAAGTGTCTTTATCTACGTTATCGCCCACTTTGATTTTCTTCTGAGAATAGCTCTTCATTAAATCTTTTGTGTTCGCTTCTAATAAAGTCAACATCGCCACTTGGCCTGCCGCAGGTTGTGCTAGGAAATTAGCTTTCGCTAAGTCGTTCACCCCTTTTAGGAAACTAGCGTGTTCTGGTTTTTTGTAGCAATCTTTTAACATCATTTCGATGAAAGCGGGAACACCTGCATCGATAGCACCTGGCGTAGACGTTCTTGGAATAATATGTTCAGCGACAGCTGAGACGATTTGACGTTGCGCATCTGTTAAGCTAAAATCTGCTGCAACGATGGAGGCATTGCCTTTTCTCACATCCATGGCCATTAAGGTAGGAGCTGTGAAAGCACCCCCTAAAAGCAACGCGATTTGAGAGATGGCATCTCTTCTTTTCATCATGATGGTAAGTTAAATTGTTGTAGGTAATCGCCTAATATGAGGCAGAGAACAAATTTAATCACATTCTTCATTATTCAAGGGCAAAATGTGATTTTTTTGCTAAATTTCTACCATGAATAAACGCACTTTCCTTAAAGCCTGCACACTTTTAGGGGCTTCGGCGCCTTGGTTTTCGTATGCCAAAACCCAAACAGTCGAATCACTCGCTTCAGACGAAGATTTTTGGGAAGGAATTCGCGGTGGATATAAGCTCAGTCCAGACTTCATTAACCTAGAAAGTGGATATTATAATATCACTCCGGAGTCTACTTTGGAGAAATACTTTCAGCACATCCGCAAAGTCAACGCCCAAGGCGCCTATTACATGCGAACGGTGCAATTCGACAATAAAAAACGCATCGCCGCACGGGTCGCTCGACTTGTCGGTTGCCCCGAAGACACCCTCGTTTTAACGCGAAATACCACCGAATCCCTCGACACCATCATTAGCGGTTTTCCTTGGAAAGCAGGAGATGAAGCCATCTTTGCGATACAGGATTATGGGGCGATGCAAGACATGTTCAAGCAAGTCGCTCGCCGACAAGGGATCGTATTGAAAGTCATTTCATTACCTACTAATCCCGCTTCTGATCAGGAGATTGTCGATTTATATGCCAAAGCCATCACCGACAAAACCAAGCTCATCATGGTGTGTCATTTGGTGAATGTGACCGGCCAAATCAATCCGATCCGCCAAATCTGCGATATGGCACACGCCCGTGGAGTCGAAGTGATGGTCGATGGAGCCCACGCCGTGGCGCAAATTCAATTCAAAATTTCAGACCTGAATTGCGACTATTATGGGGCGAGTTTGCATAAGTGGCTGGCGGTGCCCTTGGGTGTAGGCATATTACATGTGCGAAAAGAAAAGATCCCTCAAATCTGGCCTTTGCTGGCGGATGAAGGAGTGCCTTTGACCGATATAGCACATCTAAATCACGTAGGGACGATTCCCGTTTACACGGATTTAGCGGTCGATGACGCCATTGATTTCTACGAAAAACTGGGCCCAGCTAGAAAGGAAGAACGCTTGCGTTATTTACAAAATTACTGGACCACGAAGGTTCGCCCGATTCAACGCGTTCGATTGCATCATCCGGCGGATCCCACGAAATCCTGTGCCATAGCGAATGTGGGAATTGAGGGCATCAAACCATCTGTTTTAGCGGAGCGCTTAATGAAAGAATACAAGATTTTCACCGTAGCCATCGACGGAGGCAATATCCACGGCTGCAGAATTACCCCGAATGTTTTCACGACCTTGAAAGAGCTCGACGTTTTAGTGAAGGCGATTAGCGAATTATCAAGCTAACCGGGTTTTTGACTAGAATGTCTTGGTGTAAATCCTGCATTGTTCCGGTTGCGTCATCGAATGAAAACACTTGAACGCGGTCTTCTTCTTGACTCGCTACTAACACAAATTTACCCGATGGATCGAAGGTGAAATTGCGGGGGATTTTGGCTACGTTTTGGTGAAATACGCGGGTTAATTTCCCATCTGCTTCGATCTTAAAAACCACCGCTTGATTGCTTGAGATGCGGTTAGAGGCTAAAAGCCATTTGCCGTTAGGAGAAATGTGGATGTCTGCTGAGCCTTTTGATTTTGCTGCTGATGTATCTGCTGGGATGCTTTGGATTTTTTCCAGTTGCGAACCTTTCACGGAGAACACATCCACATCCGAACTCAATTCATTCAATAAATACGCACGATCGCCTTTCGCATTAAAGCGGATGTGGCGAGGTCCGTTTCCGGGGGTGATCGCAATTTCTTGGGGACTTTCCGCGAGACGTCCATCCGCTAAAATGGCATGAGCATAAATCTTATCCGAGCCTAAATCCGTCACAAATAAGGTGTTTTGATCGGGAGAAAGAGCGACCATGTGGGCGTGGGCACTGTTTTGGCGGTCTTTGTTTAGGCTGGAACCTGTGTAGGCAATGTATTGGGCTAATGGCTTCAGCCTGCCATTTGTCGTTTGGAAAACACTCACACTTCCGCCTGTATAGTTTGCCGTGTAAATCGTCTTCGATTTTTCTCGGTAGGTTAGGTGGCAGGGGTGGTCGCCCTTTAGACTAAATTCCGTGTTAATGACCTCGTATTTTCCGTTGCGCATTTGGAAAGAAGAAACGCTCGCCTTGCCGTCGCCCTCTTCTGAGACAGAAAAAAGGTAATCCCCAGAAATGGCTTGATAGGAAGCCTGCGGGACGGTTAGGGAATAGGATTTTGTGGCTGATCCTGTTTTGGCATCCCAATTAAACACCTCGATGCCGGGGTTGCCTTTGGACGTATACGAACCTATAATCAGTTGCGGAAGGAGTAAAATCGTGCTCAAAGTCATATGGCTGGAGGGATTAATTTGTAAACTACCGGGGTCACGATGCGGGATAGGAGGGTGGACGAAATGAGTCCGCCTATCATCACAATTGCGAGTGGCGAAATAAGAGGATTCGTGGAAATGGCGATGGGGATTAATCCACCGATCGCCGTCAAAGTTGTTAAAATGATCGGTAAAAAGCGAACTTCACCGGCCTCGCGGATGGCTTGTTCCATGGGCATGCCTTCGGCCCTTAATTGATTTGTAAAATCAACTAACAAAATGGTATTTTTCACCTCTATGCCTGCCAGCGCGATCAGTCCCACCGTCGCCACAAAGGAAAGCGGAGTTCCCGTAAACCAAAGCGCTAAAAGGGCTCCCACGATGCCTAATGGGATCACGGAAAGCACAATCAAGGTGCTTTTAAAGGTGCCAAACTCGAGGATAAGCACTGCGACAAAGAAGAAGACCGTCACTAAAATGATCGTCCCAAACCCACCAAAACTCTCATTCTTACTCTCTACTTCTCCTCCCATTTCGAAGTGGTATCCAGCAGGTAAGGCAATCTTCGCGAGACTCTTTTCGGTCTCCGCGATCACCTCGTTGTTCAAAAATCCTTTCTCCACAAACGAACTCACGGACACCAAACGATTCTTATTCAGGTGGCTAATACTGACTGGGGAAGTCTGTAGTCTAGTCTCAGCCACCTGACTCAACGGAATGGCCGTCCCTTGCACGTTATTTACATACAGGTTATCGAAAACTTCCAGACTCGGGTGTTTCGGATGCGGCTTTGAAACCACGATAGCGAATTCTTTGCCCTCTTTGTCTGTCATTTTGCCCAAATCAAAACCGGCCACCACCAAGCGAATCATCCGGTCGATGCTGACCGTCGGAATGCCCAGCATGCTCGCTTTTTCCTTGTTGATGTCGAATTTGATGTCCGATTTTAGGTTTTTCAATGGGTTTTTCACGTAAATCGTGCCTTTCGTATTCTTCAGCATCGTTTCGACACGGCTGGCGATTTGGCGTAAGGTATCTACGTTATCCCCTAAAATACGCACCTCCACCGGAGCCACCACCGGCGGCCCTTGTTCGAAGTTTTTCACCTCGATGGTCGCCGCAGGATAGTTCGTATACTTCGTGCGTAATTTCTCGATCAGGTTGATTTTCTCGTCAGCACCTAAGTCATCCTGCAATTGCACGAACAAATTGCCATAATCAGTTCGGTCATTTAACGGAATCGCATTATAGTAGATTCGAGGATTTCCTTTACCCACGTTCGTTGAGACGTATTTTACCTCGGGCAGTTTGCGCAGGTCGCTTTCGATCAGTTTGGAAACTGAATCCGTATAGGCCAAATTCGACTGCAATGGGCTGAAAATGTTGACCATAAATTGCGGCTTCTCCGACGCCGGGAAAAGGCTAAATCCTACAACTGGGAAGAGTCGCAACGAAGCCACGAAAATGACAAGTGCAATCAGCAAAGTCGTTTTGGGGCGTATAATTGCCCAATCTAACAAACGCGAATACGAACCTGAAATCAGCTTTTTCAACACCCGCATAAATAGATTCCCCCCTGGATTTCCCTGGTGGGATTTCAGGATGCGGCTTGATAAAAACGGAACTACCGTAAGGGAAACGACTAAGGATGCCACAATACAGAAAATCACCGCCATGGGTAGACTGCGAATGAATTCGCCAGACGCTTCGGGTAAAAAGACCAAAGGCAAGAAGGCAATAATCAAGGTCACCGTGCAACCCAAAACGGCCATCCCAATCTGATTTGTCGCCTTTAAGGTCGCGTCTAATCGGCTATGTCCCTCGCGCATCCAGCGCTCAATATTTTCCACCACTACGATGCTGTCATCCACTAAAAGGCCTAATGCCACCACTAGACCAACGATACTTAATTGGTTGAGGCTGTAGCCCATGATGTTCAACAGAATAATTCCGATGGCTAAGGATAGTGGGATTGAAATCATCACGATGGAAGCGGCGCGTAAACCGAGTGGTAATAACGTCAAAGCCACCAGTAAAATCGCGATGATAAAATCTTTCAATAGGCCGCTTAGGCGTGTATTGACGTTTTCAGCTTGATCGAAATTGACGACTAAGTCGATGTTCTTCGGCAAAGTCTTCTTGAATTGGGCGATCACTGGTTCGTAAGCGGCCTGGGTTTTCGCGATGTTTTCGCCGGATTTTTGGGCGGCGGTCACGAACAGGCAGCGATTCTGATTCAGGCGTGTGATGTGATTCTCTGGGGCGTAGTCGAAATAGACTTTGGCCACATCCGTTAACAACACGTTTTTCCCTTGATACGAGAAGACGATCGTGTTTTTGATCTCCTCGATGTTTTGGTAATTGCCGGACGTCAGAATATTGTAGGATTTCGTGTTCTCCACGATACTTCCGCCGGGAATGTTCGCGATTTCACTTTGGATCGCTTGCAGCACGCGGTCAGGCGATACCTGCATCTGCGCCATCTTTTCGATGGTCAAATCGATCTTCACCTGCGATTCTGGCAAGCCAGAAATGGTTACTTTCTTCAAGGCGGTTACTTTCTCTAGATCCTCTTGAAGACGTTCAGCCGTGATTTTTAATTGGTCCAAAGACGCATTGTTCGAAATCAGCGCCATCTGCAACACGTTCGTGCCGGATGGAGTGGCTTTTTGAGCTTCGAGTTTGATCACCTCTTTAGGCAAATCCCCCTTGATACTGTTCAATTCGCGAACAACCTCGGAGTATTTCTCGTCCACATTCACGCCGTATTTATAATAGACCGCGAACACCGCCAAACCATCACTAATCGTCGTGTTGATCTTGCGTACGTTCTCCAGTTCGTACAATCTTTTCTCGACTGGTTTCACCACTAGTTCCTCCATATCGTCCGGACTCGTACCCGGATAAACAGCGATAATGGGGAATTGTGGGGCATTCATATCCGGATCTTCCGCCCGGGGCATCGTCATAATCGTGACAATCCCCACGACCACGACCATCAAAAACATTGTGAGCGTGAATTGGTAATTCTTTACCGCGTAGTTAGCTATCTTCATAATTAGCGGACGATTTTAATGGCTGAACCTGCGTCTAAATAGGCATTTCCGCTGGTGATGAGTGATTTTGCGTCTTCCAAACCTGAAGAAACAAATACCTTCCCATGGTCAATACTCGAGATTTGGATCTTCACTTTCTCTGCCGTTTTACCGTCTTTCGTGATGAACACATATCCTTCGGTCGCATTTCCATCCAGAATCGCATCATACGGAATCACCCAGGATTTAATCTGTTTCCGTGGACGGATTTTTGCCTTTCCAAAAAGCCCCGCCGCCAGCTGCGCTGTCGGCGCACCACTGATGCGCAAACTCACCCAAAGCGTCCCCGTCACCGGATCCACTCCCTCGGATTTCGCTAAGACAGATGCCTGGAAAGTCTTGCCTTCCGCTGCATCCAGCATAATTTCCGCCGGATCTCCCGCCTGCGTCGCCGCCCAGTCGCGGTCGCTCAAACCCACTTTCAACACCCAATTTCCTTTGTTCGCACCATTCAATAAAACAACCGGTGTTCCGGGTCCCACGACCTGGCCGTCGTTTGCTAATTTCTTCAAGACGAAACCGGATTTTACGGCTCTGATTTCAGCATAGCTTTGGTTAAACGCGCCTGCATTATAGGCCTGCTGTGCGATCTCTAGGCCTGTTTTGGCATTTTGGTATTGCTCCAAAGTCGCCACGCTATCGCGGTACAAGTTCTTCGCTCTCGCGTGATCACGTTGTGCCTTTTCTAGCATAATTTGTGCTTGCTGCACCTGCGCCTTGATTTCGGTCAGGTTCAAGCTGGCTAGTAGTTGACCCGCTTTCACGGCATCGCCTTCTTTGACAAACACATGCTGAATCACTCCGCCTATTTTGAAACCTAAATAGGTCTCATCTTCAGTCGTGAAGATGCCAGAAGCCTGGATAGGGCGAGTGATGGATTCTTGTTGCAATGAAATCACGGAAACCGGGATCACGTCGCTGGCTGTGGCAGCCACTTCCTTCTTCTTCGAAGAGCAAGCGGAAAATACCGTGACAAGGGAAATAAGTAGGCAGATCTTTTTCATTAGAGTGGGTAGCTAGCTGCTTCGCGCTCGTAAGCGGCAGCGGCGATTAATACGTTGAATTGTTTTAATTGGTAGTTGATTTGGGCGTTCATCCATTGATTGCGGGCGTCCACCGTTTCTAAATACGTGCTCACGCCCTCTTTATAGCCCTTTTCGATGAGGCGCAAATAAGCGGAGGCTGCCTCGTAGGATTTCGTGGAGGCCTGAAAGCTAACGATAGAGGATTGTACGTTTTTTTGCGCGATTTCGGTCGCCATATTGAACTGTTTCGTACTCAGATCCAACGCATTTTTCGCGGAGGCGATATCTAATTGCGTTTGTTTTACCTTGTATAAGTTACGTTTCCCTGAGAAAATCGGAATGTCCATTTGAAGCCCTAGAAAATAATAACCGCTTTTTGAGCTGATGTTTCCCAGCGTTGACTGAGATCCCAAGTTCACAAATCCATTTAACTTAGGCAGGTAAAATGACTCATTCATCTTCAAAACGGTCTCCTGAATGTTGATCGATTTAGAAAGAAGCGATAATTCCTCACGAACACCTGGCACCACCGAGTAAACTCCGGCCACTGCTTTCTCGACTTCGAAATCGATGCGAATTTCAGCGCGCAATTCGCGATTCAACAAGAAATTGAAATAATATCGGGCCGACTGGTTTTGCTTCACCGCATCCGCGATTTGTGCTTGGATGGTGGCGATTTCACTGTCTGATCGCAATAGATAGGCGGGTAATCCTTTACCGTTTGCTAACAGCTTTTCGTTCACTTTCTTGCCTTCCAATGCTAGATTGAGGCTGTTTTCATAGACTTTCACTAAACCTAAGCTGAGTAAATAATTATAATAAGCCGTCTTGATTTGCTTGACTAATTCGCGTTTGTAGAGGGAAACATCTTCGCGTTGTAGGCTGACCGTTTGCTCTTGGATTTGCTTGTTGTAGCTGATGTCCTTATTGTAAAGCGGCATCGTCGTTTGCACCTTCACATCGTAGAAGTCGCGAGGGAAGAAGTTCGTTTCCACGTTTGAAATCTGTGGGAAAGCGGTGCTTTTCGTCAGCGCATTCAATGTCGAATATACGGGATTCAACAAGTCCCCCACTGGGAAAGCGATGCTACGACCACCTTCACCCGTTTGGTAGCCACCTTGGAAGGCGACGCTCGGTTGGTAGAGGCTTTGGGCGGTTTTCAAGGCAATCATCGCCTTTTCCACCTGGATGGATTTTTGTTGCAGCGTGATGTTTTGTTGGAAAGCCGTGGCGACATATTCGTCGAGGACGGACTTTTGGCCAAATATGGGCAACGCAAAAAGGAGTAATAAATATTTCATCTTAGGCTTTTTTCATCGTTTTCAATAACCAATCCAGGGACTCGTGCATCGTCTTTTCCACGTCTTCCGCTGGCACTAATTTGTCTAATCGCTGGCGAATTGCGAGGGAAACCAGTCCGTGCACCATGCTCCAAACCGCCATCGCCACCGTTTCCACTTTGGATGGAATCAATAACCCTTTGTCCATCCCATCCTGAACAATCATTTTTAAAACTTCGAGTGCCTGATCGCCACTGGACCAGCCCGCACCCATATCGATTAAGGCGGACATCGGAGCCTCTTGAATGAACATCAAATCATAATATTCTGGGTTTTCTAGGCCAAAATTCAGGTAATTCACGCCCATCTGGTGCAAGCGTTCGATGGGATCGCTGATTAAGACCAAAGCGATATTTTGCTCCAGCATCTTCTTAAATCCTGACTCGCAGCAATAAAACAGGATCTCGTTTTTATCCTTAAAATACAGGTAGAGCGTCGTGGGGCTATATTGTATGCGTTCAGCAATCT
>JAURHT010000266.1 GCA_030833145.1 Aquirufa sp. | reverse complement strand
GGATAATCGGTATTAGTATACGGGACGATTTGCCATTTTTGGCAGGAAATAATACATTAACCCTAGGAAAGGAGTCGTTAAGAAAAACGCCACTGCATTATGGCCATACCACCATTGAATTAAGGCATCTTGAACACCTGCATAAACGTAATAGGATTTTAAAAATGAGATAGGTAATTGAACCGAATTAGTCAAGTGTAAAACGGCCACCGTGATGAAGGTCGCAATGTAAAACCAGATGGCTACATACAGGTGACGTTCTCTTCTTTTAAAGATAGTTCCGAACATATTAATGCCAAAGGCTACCCAAACTAAAGCAATGGAGATATCAATAGGCCATTCTAATTCACCGTATTCGTGGGAGGTTGTAATACCTAAGGGTAAAGTAATAGCAGCTGCTACAATGATTAATTGCCAGCCCCAGAAATGGAATTTGGACAAGAAATCACTAAACATACGCGCTTTTAATAATCGCTGAAGAGAATAATAAACACCTGCGAAAATGGCATTACCCACAAAGGCAAAAATCACTGCATTGGTGTGCAGTGGGCGAATCCGGCCAAAAGTACCATATTGGGTAATATTAACGGAGGGTGCAAATAGTTGAGTGGCGATGATTACCCCCACTAACATCCCCACAATTCCCCAAATGATGGTCGCAATGGCGAAATTTCGAACAATTTTATTATCGTAATAAAATTGCTCTAATGAGGTAGATTTTGTGCTCATAGATTATTAGTTTTTTCGTCTTCGTGTAAAATGCGCATCGCTGGAGTAATTAAATCCTCTTGTTGTCCTGATCGAATAGACCAAACAAAGGCTACCACAAATCCAATTGCCATAAAAAGGCTCAATCCGATCATTAGGTACATTATTTCCATGGTGATTACATTTTATTTGTTGCAATTTCGGGACAATGCATCCACTAAAACCTGACCTTAATCAGCTTTTAATCTGATTTTTTGACGTGTTAGTTTTTGCCCCATCCAATTCATACCCACGTTCGCAATGACTAGCATACTAATCGAATTCACCGGCATTAAGATGGCGGCAATCAGTGGATATAAATTTCCCTGAATGGCATAGCTTAGCCCAAATCCATTATAGACTAATGAGAGCAAAAAGCTAGCTTTGATGAGTTTTAACCCAAATTTTGAATAGTTTAAATACGTCCCTAATTGTGCTAATTCCGAACCCTTCAAAATGGCATCTGATGAGGGGGTAAAATGAAGATGATCATCTGAAACGGCAATACCCACATTGGCTTGTTTTAAGGCCCCAGCATCATTCAGCCCATCTCCTATCATGGCAACGATTTTACCCTTTTTTTGAAGTTCTTGGATGTACTCCATTTTCTGCATGGGGCTACATTCGAATTTCAAATGATCTTGATCGTCAAACCAATCTACAAGATGACTAGCATGTTCTTTTTTATCCCCTGAAATCAGGTGAATTTCATAAGTATGTCTTAATCGATGTAAAAGCGCTTCTATGCCTGGCCTATTTTCCCAAGGGAACTCTAGAAAACCAATCGATAGATGGTTGATTGATACGAATAAACGCGATTCGGAGCTGATGAACCCTTCAGGTGAAACGAGGTGAGTATGGGTGTATTTCGCACTACCTATTTGGACAAATAATTCTTCAAAATGAGCCTCTAAACCTTTCCCTGTCACTTCTTTGAATTGGGTCAAAGGAAGGATAGCGCGTCCTTGTAAAAACTTTTTAACTTGTTTTGATAAGGGATGAGTGGATTGAAAAACGAGGGAATAAATGGCATTCCATTCTTTTTCGCTTAATTCTCGATTAAAATGAATGCTTGGCTCTGTTTTACCTTGTAAGGTTAAAGTGCCCGTTTTATCGAAAACCAAGGTATTTACTGAGGCCATTCGTTCGAAAGCTTGAATGTCTTTGATGAAGAATTGGTGTTTTGCAAGCCAGCGAATACCATGACCCAGTGCGAATGGATAAGAGACAGCCAAAGCGCAAGGACAAGCAATTACTAAAATACTCACCACAGCGTTCGACCATCGACTAGGATCAACCTGATACCAATAAATCCCTGCTGCGGTGGCTAAACTCAACAGAATGATGGTAAAATAGAAGCCCACCTGGTTTGCGAAATTTTCCCAATTCTCGGATTTGTGGTGAGGATCCTTAAAGGCTTGCTGCTCCCAAAGTTGCGTTAAGTGACTTTGATTCAGGTCTTTACTGATTTGAATTTCGATCGCTTCTCCCCTATGTTTTCCTCCCGCATAAATAGACTGTCCAGCCTCTAAGGAAATAAGTTCACTCTCCCCCGTTACAAAACTATAATCCATCTCGCTTTTGCCTTTTAACAAATAGGCATCTGCTGGAATGATTTCTTGATTTCGAATGAGCAGGCGATCCCCTATTTTGATCTCTTCTAAGGGAGCAG
>JAURHT010000042.1 GCA_030833145.1 Aquirufa sp. | reverse complement strand
CTTTTAAAATTTTGATACAGATGCAATGGAAGTTCAAAAGGTTGCACAACTGACTAGCGACTATTGACTATCGACTGCCTTATGCTTTCTTCAAAAACTCCGTACGTAAAACCATCATCGATTTCTCTACTTTACCTTCTACTTCATCAGCATCGTCCGTTAAACGAATATTTTTCACCATCGTTCCACGCTTGATCACACTGGATGATCCACGAACCTTTAAATCTTTAATGACTGTTACCGAATCACCATCTTTCAAAACAGCACCATTGCTATCGCGAACGATTAACTCATCATTCTCATCCATTGTATTCTTGTTTTTTGGTTAATTAATGAAAAGCTAGATTACTTATTCCAGCCATTTTTGTTATTTCTGAATCCTAAAAGGCGTTGAGCCAGATCAGGACGTTTTAATTGCGTCAAGCGATTACGAATCCAATCTTTGTATTCTGGTTTATACCAAAAGAAATATTTGTTTTGATTCTGCTTTTCTTCCCTTGTTTTGGCCGTTTTAACGGGCTGCAAAGTGTATGGGTGCACGCCAGAATAATAAATCACCTCCGCAACTGTCATTGGGGTAGGCGTGAAATCCTGCACCTGCTCTAAATGGAAGCCTAAATCCTTCGTTTCTGCAGCTAGGTTTGCCATGTCTTCTTCTTCACAACCAGGGTGAGAAGAAATGAAATAAGGGATGAGAGGTTGTTTTAGACCAAATTTGGCAGAAATCTCATCATATTTCTTCTTAAAGGCATGGAAATATTTGAAAGAGGGCTTACGCATTACACGTAATGTTGCGTCAGAGGTATGCTCTGGAGCGACTTTCAAACGACCAGAAACGTGGCGCGTAATCAATTGCTCCATGTATTCGTCGTGATTCCCATCCTGGTTATTCTTATTGAAATCGTCCACTAAAAGATCATAACGAACCCCAGAACCAACAAAAGCCTTTTTAATGGCAGGATGCTTATCAACCTTGCGGTAAATATCCGTCAAAGGCTTATGAGAAGTATCGAGGTTATTACAAATGACTGGGTGGATACAAGAAGGGCTGACACAACGTGCACAAATCTCCTCATCTTTACCTTTCATTCTGTACATATTGGCAGACGGACCTCCTAAGTCAGAAATATAGCCTTTGAAATCAGGCGCTTTCGTGATTTGCTCGACCTCTTTCATGATCGACTTTTCACTACGAGAAGCAATAAACTTGCCTTGGTGGGCAGAAATCGTACAGAAACTACATCCTCCGAAACATCCGCGGTGCATGTTGACCGAGAATTTAATCATCTCAAAAGCAGGAATTGGTCCACGCTTTCTGTATTTCGGATGCGGCAAACGCGTGTAAGGAAGATCAAATGATTTGTCCATTTCAACTTCCTCCATCGTTTTAAAAGGAGGATTAATGACTAATACGTCCTCTCCTACTTTCTGAATGATGCGGTTAGCTTGCCACTTATTGGATTCAACTTCTACAATTTTGAAGTTGGATGCGTACTTGATCTTATCTTCTAAACAAACTTCGTGACTCGCTAATTCAACGGTTTCCCAATCACAAGCAGGAGCCGTTTTTTGCAAGAATGCGACTTGATTGATATGGGTCAATTCACCCAATTTCTTCCCTTCTTTCACCCCACGCATAATCTCGCGTAAAGGTTGTTCTCCCATTCCATATACCAACATGTCGGCACCAGAATCAACTAAAATAGAAGGGAATAATTTATCAGCCCAGTAATCATAATGGGTTACTCGACGTAATGAGGCCTCGATGCCACCGATTAAAACGGGAACATCCGGGTAAATTTCTTTTAAAATCTTCGTGTATACGGTGGTAGCATAATCAGGCCTAAAACCAGCTTCACCACCTGGAGTATAGGAATCATTCGAACGCAAACGCTTGTTAGCTGTATAATGATTCACCATGGAATCCATACATCCTGCGGTTACGCCAAAGAAATATTTGGGCTTACCTAATTTCTTGAAATCACGTAAATCGTCTTTCCAGTTTGGCTGTGCGACGATACCCACTTTCAAACCTTCACTTTCCATGATTCGACCGATGACAGCCGTACCAAATGCCGGGTGATCCACATAGGCATCACCTGAAATTAAAATCACGTCTAGTTCATCCCAGCCACGTTTTTCTACCTCTTTTTTCGTGAGGGGCAGCCAGTCAGTTATCGGTCTTTCTTCCATAATGTAAAATTAGGGGAATTTGGGGGCTTAACCTATTGAATATCCTGCCAAAAATCAGGAATGAATTGACATTTTTTTAGTAAATTCGTTCATAGTGATGAATTAAACCTATTTCTACAATTTGAATACCGCCGAACTTCTATATCAATCCATTCAGTCATTGGCTAGTACAACTGAACTAGCTTGGTTAGAGGATAAATTGAAAGCTGATTCTAAAGGTTTGTCTTTGGCCTTTGTGATGACTCCACGCCAGGTAGCTAAAACACGAGTTGGTATTATTCCCGGTTGGAATTGGCAAAATGGCACGCTTGATCAGCTTGTTCGTGTGTACCTACTCATTCATCTAGCAGAAAAAGAAGACGGAAAATCAAGAATAGAAACGCTATTTGATACCGCGGAAATGAATGAATTAGTCGCACTTTACCGCACTTTGCCCGTTTTACCTACGCCGAAAATCTGGTTACATCGGGCTACTGATGCAGTTAGATCGAATATTGGGCCGGTTTTTGATGCCATTGCTTTTGGGAATCCTTATCCTACAACCTATTTCTCAGAATTAGCTTGGAACCAATTAGTCTTAAAATGCATTTTCAATGACAAGCCTATTCATCTAATTGAAGGATTAGATGAGCGTGCAAATCAAGCTTTGGCTGATACCCTGGCCGATTTTGCACACGAAAGATGGGCGGCAGGAAGACGGGTGCCGTCGCAAGTTTGGCGATTAATCCGAAACTTCCAGACAGATACAAAAGAACAAGATTTAGCAAAACTTGCTCAAAGTGAAGATCCGAACGATCAAAAAGCCGCTGAATTAATCAGCAACAATAGCCCTCTAGAAGCCTGGAAGGTATTAGAAAAAGAAGAAACAGCCTACTGATATGTGCCAAAACCCCAACGAACATAAAGTAAATCCCTCCCATTTCGAAGGATCCACCGAGGAAAAACAAACTGCCCAAGAAGTGGAAGGAGGTTTTGCGGCCTACACACAAGGGATGAAGTTTTTTGATCCCCATGTGCATATGACTTCCCGTACGACGGATGATTACCAAGCTTTGGCTGATGCAGGAGTGGTAGCTATCATTGAACCGGCTTTTTGGCTGGGACAACCGCGAACAGGATTAGCCTCTTTCAAGGATTATTTTGCGAGTCTGGTGGGTTGGGAGCGTTTTAGATCGTCTCAATTTGGGATAAAGCATTATTGCACGATCGGCTTAAACTCGAGAGAGGCGAATAATGAAGCATTAGCTGAGGAGGTGATGGAAATTCTGCCCTTGTTTTTGCAGAAAGAAGGCGTTGTGGGCGTGGGTGAAATCGGTTTTGATGACCAAACGGCCGCAGAGGAAAAATACTACAGAGCTCAATTAGAACTTGCAAAAGAGATGAAATTGCCTGTACAAGTGCACACGCCTCACCGAGATAAGAAAAAGGGAACCGAACGTAGTATGGCAATCGCCTTAGAGCACGGTTTAGCGCCCCATATGGTGGTGATTGACCACAATAATGAAGAGACCGTTAAATCAGTTTTAGACCAAGGGTTTTATGCGGCTTTCACCATTTATCCGTTTACGAAGATGGGAAATGAGCGAATGGTGGAGATTGTGAAGCAATATGGATCGGAGCGCATTATGGTGAATTCGGCAGCGGACTGGGGAATTTCTGATCCTTTGGCCATACCTAAAACGGCGGCCTTAATGAAAATTAAAGGCATTTCTGATGCAGATATCCAAAAAGTAACCTACCAAAACGCCCTCGATTCTTTCGCCCAAAGTGGACAAATCAACGAGCAAGACTTCATTGACGGTTTAGAAATCGATCAATCTTTGAAGTTTAATGGCAATACGGTGTTGCGTGGCGGTCAAGCACCTCGCGTAGATAAAAACTCAATCTTCATTCGCTAATGTCTAAAATTAAAGCCTTTGCCGAGCTTACTCGGCCTGCGAATGTAGTAACGGCACTTTCTGATATTATGGCAGGTTTAGCCATTGTGGGCTTTGTTTTTGGTCAATTAGACTACCAATTCTACCCTGCCCTATTTTTAGGTCTTTCTAGTATGTGTTTATACGCAGGTGGCGTGGTGTTTAATGATGTATTTGATCATGAATTAGATCGCACAGAAAGGCCTGAAAGAGCCTTGCCAAGTGGTCGAATTAAACGTTCAGAAGCCATTGTCGGTGGCATTTTGTTATTAGCACTGGGCATATTTCTGGCCTTTTGGCAAAGTAGACTGAGTGGATTTGTAGCCATTTTCATTACCGCCTTAGCGTTATTTTACGATTGGAAAGGGAAGCATATGCGGATTTTTGGCCCTATTAATATGGGTTTGTGCAGAGCGTTCAATTTACTTTTAGGGATGAGTGTGTATGAATTAGGGGTCTTGGAACACTTCCCAGTGATTGGTATCCCCTTGATTTACATAGCGGCGATTACCTTGGTGAGTCGTGGAGAAGTACATGGAGGAAAGGCGATTACACTCTATTTTGCTGGCTTTTTGTTTCTGATAGTTCACGCTTCGCAGTTATTTTTCGCGGATAAAGTGGAATTTGCCTTGGTATTTGTCTTGGCCCACTTTATCCTGATTTTCAGAAAACTACGTACTGCTATAGAGAATCCCGTGGGTAAAAACATTGGATTGACAGTAAAAACAGGGGTTTTGACGCTTATATTGATGAATGCAGCTTGGGTGGCATCGAGTGGACAATGGATCGTCGCCCTCTTTGTTTTAGCCTTATTACCCGTATCTTTGGGTTTAGCTAAAAAATTCGCCGTTACGTAAACCTATGCAATCTTTAAAACAACATTTTCAGGTACCCTATTCCTACGAGGTATTCTTCACGGAACGTTTATTTACGCCAGAAAATCGCGTTTTTGCAGATTTTGTCCAAAACTTTGGCAACCCTAGCTTTCGCAAAAAGATTCTTTTTGTACTCGATAAAGGGATAACGGATATTCAGACTGAATTAACCGCCGAAATTGTCCACTATTTTCAACAGCATTCTCCCGCTGATTTAGCCCCAGAAATTCTAGTGCTTCCAGGCGGAGAGGTATGTAAAAATGACCCTCGCTTTTACGAGGAAGTGATTCGCGCGTTAGATGAGCATGGAATCGATCGTCACTCATTTGTAGCCTGCATTGGTGGTGGGGCGTTTTTGGATATGGCTGGCTATGCCGCAGCTATCTCCCATAGAGGCGTGAAATTCATCCGCATTCCTACGACCGTTTTGTCTCAAAACGATTCGGGTGTAGGGGTTAAAAACAGCGTCAATTACCTAGGCAAGAAGAATTTCCTCGGGACGTTCGCACCTCCTGTAGCCGTCTTTAACGATTATTCGTTCCTAGAAAGTTTGGGAGAGCGCGATTGGCGTTCTGGTATCGCTGAGGCTGTTAAAGTTTCCCTTATCAAAGATATCAGCTTTTTTACCTGGTTAGAATCAACTGCGGATGCGATGAATCAGCGTGACAAGACCGTGATGATTGAGCAGATTTACCGCTGCGCTTCGCTACACATGCAACATATCGCCAGTGGAGATCCCTTTGAACTTGGTTCGGCTAGACCTTTGGATTTTGGCCATTGGGCGGCCCATAAATTAGAATACTTAAGTGATTTCAAGATCCGTCACGGTGAAGCGGTGGCCATTGGAATTGCCTTAGATAGCGTTTATTCGCATTTGATCGGTCATTTGATGAAAGAGGATGTGGACCGAATCATACACTTATTAAAGAAATTAGGTTTTGCTATTTTTCATCCTGCTTTGGCAGAAAACGACAAAATCAATTTAACGAACGGATTAAATGAATTCAGAGAACATTTAGGTGGGCAATTAACCATCACCTTGCTAGAACAAGTAGGCAAAGGCGTGGAAGTGCACGAGATGGATTTCGATCTCATCAAAAAATCAGTCGATTACCTGGAACAAATCGCCTAATATGAAAACGCCTTACGGACACCTGAGTTATTGCAGTAATATTCATACCGGTGAGATTTGGTCGGAACATTTTGCGCAATTAAAGCAGCACGTTCCTTCGGTGAAGGCACAGGTTTCTCCTGTAAATCCGATGGGTTTGGGTTTGCGATTTGCGAATCAGGCGAGTATGGATTTACAAGATCCTGCAGCATTAATGGCCTTACAATCGTGGCTGACTAAGGAGAATCTCTACGTTTTTACCTTGAATGGATTCCCTTACGGCGGATTTCACAACACCATCGTAAAAGATCAAGTGCATGCACCTGATTGGACTACGACAGAAAGAAGGGATTATACGATTCGTTTAGCGCATATTTTAGCTACTTTGTTAACAGAAAACGAGGGTGGCATTTCGACCTCTCCCCTGTCCTATAAATACTGGTGGAATACAGCAGAGGAGCGCCAGCAAGCCATGCAATCATCGACGCGACATCTATTGGAAGTAGTGGATGTATTAGCAGAGATCGAGAAAAACACCGGTAAAATCATCCATATCGATATCGAACCGGAACCGGATGGCTTATTGAGCAATCACAGCGATTTTGTGGCCTGGTACGAGCAGGTGTTATTGCCTGCAGGAAATCCAGCTTTGATTCGAAAACACATCCAATTGTGCTTTGACATCTGCCATTATGGAGTGAGTTTTGATGCCCCAGAGACTAGTATTCAAGAGTTGAAGGCTAAAAACATCCCTGTCGGAAAGATTCAAATCAGTTCTGCTCTCCGAATTGATTTAAGAACGCAAGAAGCGGAAAAGATCGCGGAATTACAGAAATACCAAGAACCTGTTTATTTGCATCAAGTGAAAGCCTTGCTTAAAGATGGTTCCTATCAAGAATTCAAAGATTTAGACGAGGCCATCGCGGCCTATACGCCTAATACCTACGACGAATGGCGGGTGCATTTCCATGTACCCCTCTTTTTAGAAACATATGGTTTATTAGGTTCAACCCAAAAAGAAATCAGAGAAACACTAGCGATCCAAAAGGCTAGTCCATTTACGAATCATTTGGAAATCGAAACCTATACCTGGGGCGTATTGCCAACTGCCTTTCAAGTACCTATGGCTGAATCTATTAGCCGCGAAATAAAAACCATCACAGACCTATTAGGATGATGAAAAAGACTGCCGTTATCGATGTGGTGGGGCTCAGCGAAAGTGTTATTTCCGCGGAGTACACCCCCTTTTTGTATGCTTATATACAAAAGAAGCAGATTCAAAAAATCCAACCTCCCTTTCCGGCGGTAACAACTACGTCCCAATCGGTGTATTTGACGGGTAAAAATCCATCAGATCACGGTATCGTGGGGAACGGTTGGTATGATAAGACGGATTCGGAAGTGAAGTTTTGGAAACAATCGAATCCTTTAGTGGGGGCTGAAAAGATCTGGGAGGCGGCGAAGAAGAAAGATTCAAATTTTACTTGCGCGAAAATGTTCTGGTGGTACAACATGTATTCGTCAGCGGATTATTCCGTTACCCCGCGCCCGCAATACCATTCTGATGGCGTGAAAGCACCCGATTGTTATTCTCATCCAGCCAGCTTGCGAGATGAATTACAAACGAAGCTGGGTACATTTCCTCTGTTTAATTTTTGGGGTCCGAATGCAAATATCAAGTCCACCCAATGGATTGCGGATGCGTCCATCTATGTGGATGAAAAATACGATCCAACGCTGAACTTGATTTACCTACCGCATTTAGATTATTGTCTGCAGAAGTTTGGGATAGATTTACCGGCGATTGCAAAAGAGTTAAAAGAAATAGATCAGGTTTTAGAACAGTTAATTACGCATTTTGAGGCCAAAAACGCAGAGATCATCTTGCTATCCGAATATGGAATCAACGATGTCCATACGCCGATTCACTTAAATCGTGTGTTGCGCGAGGCCGGTAAAATCGCGATTCGAGAAGAGCAAGGATTGGAATTATTAGATCCAGGGGCTAGTGAAGCCTTCGCCGTTTCTGACCATCAGATCGCCCATATCTATTGTAAGAATCCAGCTGAAATCAGAGCCATTTTCGAAAAAGTTCCGGGCATCGCCAAAATCATTAGTGGAAAAGAACTCGAAGACTACCAGATTGCACACGAACGTTGCGGAGATCTGGTTTTGGTCGCAGATTCTGACAAATGGTTTACCTATTATTATTGGTTAGATGATGCGAAAGCACCGGACTTCGCGCGCTGTGTGGACATCTTCAAAAAACCAGGGTATGATCCTGTCGAAATGTTCATGGATCCTAAAAACCCCTTTATAAAGCTCAGAGCGGCCTATAAATTAGCGCGTAAGCTTTTGGGATTCCGGTATCGAATGGATGTCATTCCACTCGATGCCACGCTAGTAAAAGGCTCGCACGGAAGTCCTTTCTGCGATGAGGCCTTTTATCCTGTTTTCATTTCGTCGCAAAATATCGACCAACAGATACCAGCAACTCAAGTATATCAATATATTTGGGAAACTATTTTCCCCAACTAATATGAAAAAGATCAGCACAATTTTTGCCTTCATTGTAGCAATGATGGCATTCAGTACCCAAATCCACGCACAAGGTATGGATCCACAAGCGATGGTTCAGCGTCAAGTAGATCGCATGACAACTGAATTAAGTTTATCGAAAGATCAAGTTGCTAAAGTAGAACCCTTAATTGCAGCCCGTATGAAAAAGATGATGGAATTACGCGAGCAAGGGATGGAAAGAGAAGAGATGATGGCTGAGATGAAAAAAGCAAACGATGCGCAAGCAGAGCAATTCAAAGCGATCTTAACTCCAGAACAATTAGAGAAATACAAAACGATGCAAAGCCAGGCAAGACCCGGTGGCGGACCACGCGAATAAGATAAAAAAAAGGCTCCTCAGATTGAGGAGCCTTTTTTTTTATTTACCTAATACGATATTCACAATCCGTTTCGGAACGACAATCACTTTCGAAGGCGTCTTGCCCTCCAAATGTTTCGTTACCTGATCATTCGCTAATACAGCGGCCTCAATCTCAGCTGACGTAGCCGTTACAGGGAAAGCAAGCGTTAACTTCACTTTTCCATTGAATGAAATCGGGTAATTGAAATCATTTTCCTCCAAGAAAGCAGCGTTGAATACAGGGAATGAAGCATACGATATACTTCCCTCCTGCTCACCAAGAGATACCCACAATTCTTCCGCAATGTGCGGAGCATAAGGCGATAGCAAGATCACTAATTCCCGTAAAACTGATTTCTTGTGGCATTTTAAGGCGCCCAAATCATTCACGCAAATCATCAAGGTAGAAACTACCGTGTTAAACGAGAAGCGATCTAAATCGTCTTGTACTTTGCGAATCGCCGTGTGCAATACTTTCAATTCTTCAGGAGTTGCAGGCGCATCCACAATTTTAGTTGTGTTCGTGTTATCATCAAAGAATAAACGCCAAACTTTCCGTAAGAAATTATGAGAGCCCGAGATACTGTTCGTATTCCAAGGCTTAAATTGCTCTAATGGCCCTAAGAACATTTCGTATACGCGAAGGGTGTCAGCGCCGTATTTGGCAATTAAATCATCTGGATTTACGACATTAAACTTCGACTTAGACATCTTCTCCACTTCCCAACCGCACACATATTTGCCGTCTTCTAAAATAAATTCCGCATCCGCTGGCACGTCATTTCGTGATTTTTTGAAGGCCTCTAAATCTAATACATCATTTTCTACGATATTCACATCCACGTGAAGCGCTGCCACGTCGTATTGATCCTTTAAGCCGTGAGAGACAAAAGTAACTTTAGTGGAATCTTTTAAGCGATAAACAAAGTTTGACCGACCTTGAATCATCCCTTGGTTAATCAATTTCTTTGCAAATTCCTCTTCCGGCACATAGCCTAAATCTTTCAAGAATTTGTTCCAAAAACGAGAATACAACAAGTGACCCGTCGCGTGCTCTGATCCACCAATGTATAAATCCACTGCTTTCCAATAGTTAATCGCCTCTTTCGAAGCAAATTCACCTGAATTTGTGGCATCCATATAGCGGTACCAATACCAAGATGAGCCCGCCCAACCTGGCATTGTCGACCATTCATAATCGTATTGTCCTTTGTACTTCCAATCTGCCGCAGCGCGTCCTAATGGAGGTTCGCCAGTCTCTGTAGGCAAGTATTTATCGATTTTAGGTAGTTCCAAAGGTAATTCAGACTCTTCAATCAAATAAGGCAATAAATCGCCTGAGGCAGTTGGTTTGAAATAGACTGGAACTGGTTCTCCCCAATAACGTTGACGGCTAAACACCGCGTTACGCATTCTGTATTGTACTTTTCCTTTTCCGATTCCATTCTCCTCTAACCAAGCGATTAAGGTATTCGTCGCTTCTTTATATTCCATTCCATTAATCATTCCTGAATTAATGTATTTCCCCTCTTTCGTATTATCGGCTTGCTTCTCGATGTCTTTTTGGGCATCTAAAATGGCAGGAATAGGCAAATCAAAATGCTTCGCAAAGTTCCAATCGCGTTGATCACCCGATGGAACGCCCATTACGGCACCCGTTCCATAACCGGCTAACACATAGTCTGCTAGGAATAAAGGGACGCGTTCCTGGTTCACTGGGTTGATCACATAGGTTCCAGTGAAAACACCAGAAACAGTTTTTACCTCAGAGACGCGGTCGAGTTCTGAACGAGTTTTGGCCCAATTTACATAGGCTTCCACCGCCTCTTTCTGAGCTGGTGTCGTCAGTTCCTTTACCCACTCGTGCTCCGGCGCTAACACCATGAAGGAAACGCCATAAATCGTGTCCACACGCGTAGTGAATACTTTTATCTTCTTATCCGACACGTTTTCAATGGCAAATTCCACATCCGTTCCAATCGATTTTCCAATCCAATTACGTTGCTGCTCTTTCAAAGAATCAGCCCAATCCACCTCGTCTAATCCACGCAATAAACGATCAGCATAGGCCGTGATGCGCATCGACCATTGGCGCATTTTCTTCTGCTCCACTGGGTAACCGCCGCGCTCTGAAACTCCGTCTTTGACCTCATCATTCGCTAAAACCGTTCCTAATTGTGGACACCAGTTCACTACTGAATCATCCAAATAAGCTAAACGGAAGCTCAATAAGTAGGCATACTGCTCGTCCGAAGACATCGCATTCCATTGCTCCGCTGTAATTCGAGTGACTTCTTCATCGCACACGGCTTTTAATCCGATCGAACCTTTGGCCCCTAAAATAGTCTTCAAGGTTTCAATAGACTCCGCTTTATCTGATTCCTGGTTATACCAAGAATTGAATAATTGCATAAAAATCCACTGCGTCCACTTGTAATAAGACGCATCAGAAGTTCTAACCTCTCTCGACCAATCGAAAGAGAAGCCCATATTCTTCAATTGCTCAATATAACGAGCGATATTTTGTTCTGTGGTGATAGCAGGATGCTGACCTGTTTGGATAGCATATTGCTCCGCAGGTAGGCCAAAAGAATCAAAACCCATGGGATGCAACACCTCATGACCCTGCAAACGCTTGTAGCGCGCCATAATATCAGAGGCTATATATCCCAGCGGATGACCCACATGTAACCCTGCTCCAGATGGATACGGAAACATGTCTAAGACATAATATTTAGGCTTCGCTGGATTTACCTGAGCTTGGAATGTTTTATTAGCTTCCCAAAACGATTGCCAAGCTTTCTCGATCTCTCTAAACTGATACTCTGTACGCATAAAATGTTTTTATTGTAAAAGGAGATGCAAATTACGGCTTTTTTATGAAAAAATATTTACTCTACTTTGTTGGTAGATTAAATAAAGTCTATTAGCTTTGTAGAGAATTAAAAATAGCATGACGCCTAAAAGTAATTTTCCTAGCCTACTGAAAGCTATCCAAATCATTTGGAAACGCGAACGAAGCATCACTGAAGTCATTATTCACATTAGTAATGCGCTTGCCTTAATGATTGTGGGACACCTGTTGTTCACCTACCTAACCGCTGAAAAAGTAATCGCTGTGTTCAATACAGTCGATTCTTCCATTTTATATTACGTTTTAGGAGGATTTATTGCCCAAATGATTGACGGCGCTTTGGGAATGGCTTATGGCGTAACGGCTACAACCTTTTTATTATCCGTAGGCATCACCCCTGCCGCCGCCTCGGCGAGCGTTCATGCCTCTGAGGTGTTCACTTCTGGCGTTTCGGGATATATGCACTTGAAATTTGGCAATGTTAATTCTAAATTATTTAAAACACTCGTAATCCCAGGTGTGATAGGTGCCATTTTAGGAGCCTATGTTTTGTCGAGCTTAGAAGATTATGCAGGCTATATCAAGCCGATTGTTTCTATCTATACTTTATTCTTAGGTGCCATTATTATCCGTAAGGCACTCATTAAACGTCAAGAGAAGCGTCAATTAAAACGAGTGGGATGGTTAGCCCTTTTCGGTGGTTATTTGGATTCTATCGGTGGTGGAGGTTGGGGGCCGATTGTTTCTTCTACCCTGATTGCCTCGGGGCGTCATCCGAAGTATACGATCGGCAGTGTGAACTTGACAGAGTTCTTCGTTTCACTTGCTTCATCGCTAACCTTTTTTGCTGTCATCGGTCTTGGATATTTACATGTGATCATCGGTTTAATTTTAGGTGGTGTCATTGCGGCTCCAATTGCAGCCCGATTAGCCAATAAATTACCGGTAAAATCGATGATGATTCTTGTAGGAATCGTCATTATCATCGTCAGTCTACGTCAGATTATCTTAGGGGTTCCAAAATTTTTGTAGATATTTGCAGTCAATTGTCATAACAGGCTAATGATTGTCAATACACAAACGCTTCTAGAAAAGTTTTTATCCTCCACTGGCGTATCCACTGATACCCGAAAAATCCAAGCAGGAAATTTATTTTTTGCCTTAAAAGGTCCTAATTTCAATGCCAATGCGATGGCAACGGAAGCTTTAGAAAAAGGTGCTCAATATGCCATCATTGATGATGCGGATTATTTAGCTGGAGAACGGACTTTATTGGTAGAAGATGGATTGTTGGCCCTGCAAGCCTTGGCAACCGCCTACCGCCAAACCTTAACGATTCCCATCGTCGGTTTAACTGGTTCAAACGGAAAGACCACTACGAAAGAGTTAATCTTCTCTGTTTTATCCCAAAAGTACCATTGCTTCGCCACTACCGGCAACCTAAACAACCATATCGGAGTCCCGCTTTCCATTTTATCTATTAAAAAGGAGCACGAAATTGCGGTGATTGAAATGGGTGCCAACAAGCAAGGGGACATCAAAGAACTCGTCGACATCGCTCAACCCACCCACGGTTTGATCACAAATATCGGTAAAGCCCATTTAGAAGGCTTTGGGGGAATCGAAGGGGTACGCAAAGGAAAAGGAGAACTTTTTGACTACTTAAAGGCTTCCGGCAGCGTAACCTTTTTACCTCAGCAAGTAGGCCCGGTGCAAGAAATATTCAGCGAAAGAGGTATGCAAAATGCTGTTTATACGAACGAAGCGATGCCTACGACCCTGGTTGAGGCGAAACCGATGGTGCGCTATGCCCTAGCCAATGGTGAAATTATCGATTCCCATTTACCAGGCATTTATAATTTTGAGAATATTCAATTAGCCATTGCGGTGGGTAAATATTTCGAATTAAGCGACGAGCAATGCAATACGGGAATAAGCACCTATATCCCAAATAATCATCGTTCTCAATTCATCAAAATAGGATCAAACCAAGTTTTGATGGATGCCTATAACGCCAATCCATCGTCGATGTCTGCTGCTATTTCACATTTCGCAGAAACGGAAGGAACGCCCAAGCTACTTATTTTAGGGGATATGTTTGAGTTAGGAGATTCCTCCATTGAAGAGCATGCCTCATTAGGAAAGCTTATTGCTGGATTATCCTTTGAAAAAGTGCTTTTAGTAGGGCAACATATGCAGCACGCCTTAATTCATTTACCTTCGGCCTATTATTTCCCTGATAAATTTGGCCTACATACTTGGCTTCAAGATCATCCGGTTCAGGACAGTTTTCTTTTAGTTAAAGGTTCTCGAGGAATTCAACTCGAAAGTGTTTTGGCATTTTTAGAAAATTCCAAATAATTGCATTAAATTTGCACTTTAGTAAGAAAATACCTTTCAAAAAATACACACAATGGCATCACAATCGGGTACTTATGTACCATTCAAAGTTAAAGACATTGCATTAGCGGACTGGGGT
>JAURHT010000037.1 GCA_030833145.1 Aquirufa sp. | reverse complement strand
TAATTCCATAAAAAAATTGTTGTTTAAAAACTGGTAAAAATTTGGACTGCAAAGGTACGAATATTCCTTCACAATCAAAACGTTAACAACAAAATTTTAGGATTAGCGCACTTCGAAGGTTCCTAGTCCGATCAAATAGCCCTCCGCATAAAGCTCAATTTCGTGCTTCCCTGCTTTGAAACCATTTGGCCTAGAATAGATAAACTCCACCGATTGATGGTTGTCCTCATAGAAAATACGCTGGCGACTGGTGAATGTTAGTTCTCGGCCTTTGAAATCAAAGGTGCCGGAGCCTAAATTATAATCGGAAATCGTTGTCCCTGTAGGTTCAATGATACGCAGGAACACCGTTTTGATTTCCTTATTAGCGAGCGCATTTTCCTGCAAATGGAACATCACGCGAATTTTATCGACTTTACGCGCCTTTTGGTTATTTACTGAAGATTCTTTCCCTCGCGAAGAAATGGCATATACATTCACCCCTTCAGCACGTAAGGCCGCGGCAGCGCTTACCTTTTCGGTTAATTCCTTATTTCGAATTTCAAGCACGCGGGACTTTTCACTTAGTTCTCTTTCCTTTAGGCCAAAGGTTTTGCTCGAATCCTCAAGCGCCTTTTGGATGTTAACTAATCCTACTTTTAGAATCTGGGCTTCGCGGCTTAGGGAATCGTTTCGTAAAATTAGAACGACGTTCTCTTTCTTCAATTTTTTAATTTCCGCATCCTTCTGACCCAATAGGTGCAAATAGTAACTTAATTTCTTTTGGAATTCAGCAGGATCGATATCACTTAAATGCTTTTGATCACCTAGGATTTGGGCTTTTGCCTTTTCTAGCTCGTTTACCTTACCGCCTAGTTTTTTGATTTGAACTAAACGCAAATTCAACTGCTCTGCGACTGAATCCAGCTTTACTTGTGCATTTTCAACAAATTCCGCTTGAGAAGGCTGAAAGAATCGATCAAGCAAACCCAACTTATCTACTACAATATAAGCGATTAAAAAGAAAACCAATAGCGTTAACCAGGTCACTCGACGCTTCAATCCACTTTCATTTTCCCTCGAATTATCCGATTCCATTTATTTGCTTTATTTGATCTTTTACTCTTGAATCAAAAATAATAAATTAATTTTAATATTATTTTTTCGTCCAAACAAAATTTAGCCTTTCCGCCCTATGGCCATCGCAGAACAAATTTCCTTGATTAACAAGCAATTAAACGAAAGCTCAGCTCGACTTATTGTGGTGACTAAGACTAGAAGCATCGAGGAGCTGCAAGAAACGTATGCGGCGGGGGCAATTGAATTTGGGGAAAACAGGGTGCAAGAGATGGTCGAAAAGCAGGCGGTATTGCCTGGGGACATTCTTTGGCATCAAATAGGACACTTACAGACGAACAAAGTAAAGTATATCGCACCGTTCGTACACCTGATTCACTCCGTAGATTCGCTGAATTTATTGAAGGAAATCAATAAGCAAGGAGCGAAAAATAACCGCGTCATTAATTGTTTATTGCAAATTTTCATTGCGACGGAGGAAAGTAAGTTTGGTTTGGATTTCAAAGAAGCCGAAGCCTTGCTAGCAGATGCCTCTTTTGCAGAGATGAAACATATCCGCATCGTGGGTTTAATGGGGATGGCGAGTTTCACGGCGGATGAGGAGCAGATTCGACGCGAATTCAAGAGCCTGGCGGATTTTTTTCAACAACTTAAAAACAACAAAACCGGTGTTTCGACCGGTCTTGTAGAATGGACTGAATTGTCCATGGGTATGTCTGGTGATTATTTGATTGCTGCTGAACTAGGAGCTACCTTAGTTCGAGTGGGTTCTGCAATCTATGGTCCTCGTCACTAACGCGTTAAGGACATAATCTCAAATTCTAGCTTTCCAGCTGGGGCAGTGATTTCCGCTAAATCCCCTACTTTCTTCCCTAATAAACCTTTTCCAAACGGAGACGAAACCGAGATTTTTCCCGCTTTCAAGTCTGCCTCTTCTTCTGAAACGATGGTATAGGTGAAAGTGGCGCCGTTTTTTGTGTTCTTAATTTGAACGATTGAATAAATAGATACGACCGATAAGTCAATTGTAGATTCATCCAAAACACGTGCTACTGAAATAATTTCCTCCATTTTAGAGATCTTCAATTCCAATAAACCTTGTGCATCTTTCGCCGCGTCGTACTCAGCGTTCTCACTTAAATCGCCTTTATCGCGCGCTTCTGCGATTTGTTTGGCCATATCTGAACGACCTGTAATCTTCAAATAATGTAATTCCGCTTTTAATTTATCTAGCGCCTCTGCCGTGTAATATTGAAACTTTGCCATACTCTTTTTAGGGTTTTACCTCAGTGCTTAAAAACAAAATAGAACGGCCTCCGACCGTTCTACCTAATTTATTTGTAGTTTTGTTTCGGATTCGTAACTAAAGTTTTTGTTTTTCTAACAGCACGTAAGGGTTGTTTTGTAGACGACAAAGATAATAAAAATTCAGACGGATTCCACAAACAATCAAGATCAAGGATGCGGATTATATTTTTTGGTACCCCGGAGTTTGCAGTGGCGAGTTTACAAGCCTTAGTTGAAGCTAAAATGGACGTGGTCGCTGTAGTGACTGCGCCTGACAAGCCCGCTGGCCGTGGACAGCAGATTCAGTCCTCTCCTGTTAAAGTGTACGCAGAATCCGTTAAACTTCCTGTTCTGCAACCTGCTAAACTGAAAGATCCTGCGTTCCTAGAAGAATTAGCCTCATTTAAAGCAGACCTACAGATTATTGTAGCCTTCCGAATGCTACCAGAAGCGGTTTGGAATATGCCGCCTCTGGGTACGTTTAATTTGCACGCTTCATTACTTCCCCAATACCGCGGAGCGGCGCCCATTCACTGGGCAGTGATTAACGGGGAAACAGAAACGGGCATTACTACCTTCTTTTTACAACACGAAATCGACACGGGGGACTTATTATTTCAAGAGACAGAAGCTATTTCCGAAACCGATACGACAGGCGAACTTTACGAACGCTTAATGAATAAGGGCGGTGCATTAGTGGTCAAAACAGCTAAGGCAATCGAATCCGGAGATATTCACGCCACTCCACAACAAGAAATCGCAGAGCTAAAATCTGCCCCTAAACTACAACGCAGCACCGGTGAGGTACATTGGACACGTACTGGACGCGATATCGTGAATTTAGTTCGTGGAATGCATCCTTTCCCAGGAGCTCACACGGAATTTCAAGGTAAAAATTGCAAGTTATTTGGGGTAGAATTTCACCCAGAAATCATACCTGACTTAGGAGAGGGTGTTTGGGATACGGATCAAAAAACTTTTTTACGCGTAGGCTGCAAAGACGGATACATCAATATCCTAGAGTGGCAAATGGAGGGTAAAAAGCGATTGAAAATCGAGGACTTTTTACGGGGATATAATTTTAACTTCTAGTCAAGTTTCCAACGACCCGTCGAATAAAAATAACCGTAGGAGCCTTTTTGGATGAAAATATAATTTTCCTGTAGGTTGGCTAATAGGGTAATGGTATAAGGTTTCAACTGGAGATCCGAAGCAGACGAAGGAAAAGCAATCGCTTGAGAGCAAGCACAGGGCTTATTTTCACGCAACTTATTTAATTCAGTCAGTAAATCACGGGAATCCTCCACTAACTCTTCTCGGCCAATATCCACCTTTTTGAAATAATTACGTTCGTAGGCATTTTTAAAAGGTTCGTATTCCAAAGCAACCTCAGGATATTTCTGAATCAAGCTCGCCGAATTCAAAAAGGCTTGAATATGGCCCGGATCTGGGAAACCGACAAAATCACCACCCCAATACAAGCCAATTTCTTTCGCTTTATACCCGTATTGCTCATAGATCATTCCCCTTTTTAGGTATCTCCCTTTGCGGTAGATCGCACCATCCGCGGCTAAACCAAAATTATGAAAAGAGATAAAGGCTTTGGAAAAGCCCTTCTTCTGCAAGGCTAATTGCTGCTTCTTGTTTCGAGTAGTCGAGGTATATTTTAAACGGTAAGGTGGGTGAATTCGCTTGATTAAACTATCCCTCTTTATTTCAAAAGAATCAATTTCTGAAGCCAATAATTCTGCCCAGGGTTGATGCAATGCTGCGACTTCACGCGTTTCGCGAGAACCATCTGGATTAATGCGAATGAAGACATAGTTAGCCACGGAATCCCCAGAAAAAGTAGAATCCTGCTGTTTATATAACCACTTGAACTCTTCCCAATCGAGCGATTCTAGTTTAGCAGGCTCACAAATACGAAGCTTCGCATCTTCATCACCAAAACTAAAAAAGAGCCACAAAAGTGGTATCAAACCAATTAAAATCATTTTTTCAAGGGAATGATAAGTACTTCGCCACGAAGCGTAATATCATCTTTCTTGTGATTCGCGTCCATGATCGCCTGTTTACTGACGCCATATTTCTCCGCCACTTTGCGCATAATATCGCCAGGTCCCACCGTATGAATCGCTTGAATCTTTACGTTCAATTTTGTCGAACCGCTTTTAATTCCATCCGGATTTACCCCTGGATTCAAAGCTTTTAATTGATCTACTTTCAAGCCGAATTTGCGTGCCACAGCAGAAAAGGTCTCCCCTTTTTCTACCGTAATGGCGTGTGATTTTCCGGCTGGTGCAGCTACTTCAGGAACTACTTCCGCTTCTGCCTCTTTCTTTTGTTCCGCTAATTGTTCTTCATCAGACTTGCTGATTATGGAATCCTTGGGAACGATCAATGAATCTGCTGGATCTTGCGTAGAATCAATCACTACTTGAGATGCCTCTGGCAAAACCTCTTCCTCTGGCTCCACAAATTTCTCAGCCTTGATTAATTCATCCTTATCAGGACTGACAAAGTGCTCAAATCCTACAGCGATTAAACCTACTAAGGTCAATAAAAGAATGCCCAAGGTGATGACGGGCAATTTGCTGCTTTCTTCGTTTTCACTCATTATTTCGAAAATTTAGCTTTTGTTTCTTGGCTCATTTCTGCCACTTTATCTTCTAATTCCGCTTTGTAGGCGGTGTATTTGGTTGCCAAAGTCTCATCGGCAATCGCTAACATTTGGATGGCTAATAATCCTGCATTTTTAGCTGCATTTAGGGCAACCGTTGCAACGGGAACCCCATTTGGCATTTGTAAAATAGACAAGACTGAATCCCAACCATCAATTGAATTCGATGACTTTACGGGAACGCCAATCACTGGCAAAATAGTCGCAGAAGCCACCATTCCTGGCAAATGGGCTGCCCCGCCTGCACCTGCGATGATCACCTGAATGCCGCGAGACTTTGCTTGCTGTGCATAATTCATCATTTTGACTGGGGTGCGGTGTGCCGATACGATATCCACTTCGTAAGCCACTCCAAAATCCTTGCAAACCTGAATGGCCTCTTGCATTACTCCAAGATCCGAGCTACTGCCCATTATAATTCCTACCATAGCTAGCTATTTATGCGATGACGCGTATGCTTTGTTTTACTTGTTCTGCTTTTTGTTCAATCTCCTCGCGGGTTTCTCCCAGCAAAGTGATGTGCCCCATCTTGCGAAAAGGCTTCGTGATTTTCTTTCCGTATAAAAAAGGATGAACGCCGGATATCCCTAATATCGTATCCAAACCTTCGTATTTCGCTGGCCCTGTAAAGCCATCTGCTCCTAATAAGTTCAACATTCCCGAGAAGGAATGCGCTTTCGTATCTCCTAGAGGCAAGCCCGTAATTGCTCTTAAATGCTGTTCGTATTGCGACGTATCGTTTGCGCGGATGGTTTGGTGACCAGAATTGTGTGGTCTCGGAGCGACTTCGTTGATGAGGATTTGACCGTCTTTGGTCAAAAACATCTCCACCGCTAAAACACCCACTAATCCCATTTTATCAATTAAACTGACGGCAATTTCTTCTGCTTCCTTCTCAATTTCAGCAGAAATCGCAGCCGGGGAAACGAGGAATTCTACTAGGTTTTGAACCGGATGAAAGACCATCTCCACCGCTGGAAACGCTTTTATTTCTCCTTGCGGATTACGCGCCACAATGACAGCTAATTCCTTATCGAAATCAATCGCCTTTTCTAATAAACCCGGTGCGTCAAAACCTTTAGAGGCATCTGCCGCTGTACCGATATATTGTACGCCTTTCCCATCGTAGCCACCTTTACCTAACTTGTTAAAAGCTGGCAAGAAATCTTCATTTGCTACAATTTCTGCGGAGGATTCGATTAATCTGAAATCAGCGGTAGGGAAGCCGTGAGTTTGAAAAAAGGTCTTTTGAATGCGCTTATCCTGAATCATGCGAAGCAGATGAGGTTGCGGACAGACTTTAATTCCCTCCGCTTCTAATTGCTCCAGCGCTTCGATGTTCACGTGCTCGATTTCGATGCTGATTAAATCGAATTGTTTCCCAAAATTGTACACTGTATCATAATCCTGGAATGACCCTTGCGTAAACTGGGTCGTCAAGGTGTGACAAGAGGCTTCTGGATCAGGATCAAGGCAGGCAATCTGCAAGTCTAAGTCGATCGCTGCTTGTAACAGCATTCGTCCTAGCTGGCCGCCGCCTAATAATCCGATTTTGGGAAGTGATTTAGACATAAATTCGAATTCAATGGGTAAAATTACGGCTTTTGTTTTACCTTTGGAAATTATTTAGACCTCGAGAAAAAATATTCTTGTGGGAATCCGATTTTAGATCATGACAAAAAGAAATACCACGATTATCGCATTTATCTTACTTGCCATCGCAAGTCGTCTGTTGATTTTAGCCGGACCAGGTTGGGCTAACTTCTCTCCAATGGCTTCTATGGCGCTTTTTGTAGGCGCTTATTTGCAGAATCGCAAACAAGCAGTGGCTTGGACTTTATTAGCGGTTTGGGGATCGAATTTGATCTTAAACAACACTTTATATGACGCCTTTTTCCCAGGTTTCTCTTTTGGATTTGATGCGGTGCATATGGGATTGTTTGCTCTGATCTCTTTATTAGGCCAAAACACGATCGCAAGCACCTCTCGCTTCATTGGAACCAACCTAGCGGCGGCAATGGGCTTTTTCTTGCTTTCGAACTTCGCGGTTTGGGCAGGATCTGATATCGTTTACACGAAAGATGTAGCTGGATTATTGAATTGCTACGCAGCAGGTATTCCTTTCTTAAAGAATACGATCGCAAGCCAATTCTTGTTCTCTGGATTGTTTTTCGGCGCTTTTGAAGTATTGAAAAAACAAGTTCCAACTTTACGCTAGAATTTTAAGCATAAAAAAAGGGTCGACTTGCAGATGCGAGCCGACCCTTTTTTATTTAGTCATTTTTAGTTTTTGTAGACCTTTCCGTCTTTCATCACAAAGTTCACCTTCGTCATTAATTTAACGTCAGCTACTGGATCTCCTGGAACAGCAATAATGTCTGCCGCCTTTCCTGGCTCGATGGATCCGATCAGATCGCTTTGGCCTAATAAATCAGCAGCACTCACCGTCGCTGATTTAATGGCTTCTAAAACAGGCATACCCGCTTCGTTCATTAAAATGAATTCATAACCATTTTTTCCGTGACCAAAAACGCCTGCATCCGTCCCAAACGCAATCTTCACTCCGGCTTTATATGCTTTGCCAAAAGTTCCTTGAATGATTGGCCCAATCGCAGCTGCTTTCTTAGCAACCATTTCAGGGTAGTAGTTCGGGATTTTAGAGGAATCAGCTACCGAACGACCCGCAATGACGGTAGGTACGTAATAGGTTCCCATTTTTTTCATCAATTCCATCACCTCTTCATCCATATAGGTTCCGTGTTCGATCGAAGAAACGCCTCCCAAAACGGCACGCTTCATTCCTTCTTTCCCGTGAGCATGAGCAGCCACTTTAAAACCGTAGTCTTTCGCTGTTTGAACGATGGCACGCACTTCTTCATCGGTGAATTGAGCTCCTGAACCATCTTTGGCATAACTTAATACACCGCCCGTAGCCGTAATTTTAATCAAATCTGAACCTTCCTTGTAACGCTGACGTACTGCTTTCGCCGCATCCGCAACGCCATTTACAACACCATCTTCAGGACCTAAATCCTTCTTAAAGGCTTCATTAATCCCGTTTGTATCATCTGCATGTCCACCGGTTGTCCCTATCGTAACTCCTGCCGTAAAAATGCGTGGACCTTCCACCACACCTTTATTGATTGCGTTGCGCAGACTAATCACCACATGGGTGCCGCCTAAATCACGCACCGTCGTAAATCCAGCCATTAAATTCTTCTTCGCATAGCCTAAAGCTTGGTAAGCTACATCACCTGGGTTTTTCACAAAGCGATCTAAATACGCCCCTGGATTCGTTTCTGACTCCAAGTGTACGTGTGAATCGATCAATCCCGGCATCACCGTTCTATCTTTTAAATTGATCACCACATCGCCTTTAGCGGGGCTCAAGTAGCCTTCTGAAACAGCCACAATTTTCTTTCCTTCCACCACAATGGAACGGTTTTTTAAGACTGTTTGCGTTTTCACGTCGATGAGTGAGCCACAATGTAAAATGGTTTTTTGGGCAAAACCAGCGAAAGCCAATAGGCTTAAGCCGAGCGTTAATACTTTTTTCATAGTGAAGAGGTTAATAAGGTTGAAACGTGTTTCCAGAAACTAGGGTAGCTTTTATTCACTACCGAAGGATCCAATAAGGTAATTTCTTTTTGCATGGCCACTGGCGCAAAGGCCATCGCCATCCGGTGGTCATCATAGGTTTCAATAGGTTCGATTGTAGAAACAGCCGCGAAATCGCCTTTCACTTCATATAGGTGATTCGCTTCTTTCTCCACTAAACTCGCCCCTAATTTCTTTAATTCATTCTGCAAGGCTAAAACGCGATCTGTTTCCTTCACTTTTAAGGATTCCAAACCTGTTAGAGTCAAGGGAATGTGCTGAACTGCAGCCACAACACAGATGGTTTGTGCCAAATCTGGGCAATCAGTGAAGTCCCACGCGAGGGAAGTTTGCGCTGGGATTTTGGTCAACAAATAACCGCGACCCGTATACGTACTTTTCACACCCAACGGCTCCATAATCGCCTTAATTGCCGAATCGCCTTGCAAAGAATCTTCTTTTAGGCCTAACAGCTCCAATGAACTATCTTCAAATGGGGACAAAGCCACCATCGAATACCAATAACTGGCACCGGACCAATCTGATTCTACGGCGAATGGCCTCAAATTATAGGACTGAGCAGGTATTTCGATAGTGCCTTTGGACCAATCCGTATTCGCCTGAATCCCAAAATGCTTCATCTGCGCCAAGGTCATCTCGATATAAGGCTTAGACCCTAACGCACCCGTGATTTGCAATTTTAATCCTTCAGGTAATAGAGGAGCGACCATCAAAATCGCAGAAATAAACTGCGAACTTACATCGCCACGGATGGAAATTTCTTTATTCCCTTGGAATGAAAAACCATTTAATTGCATTGGAGGATAACCCTCTTGGTTCAAATAGGTGATATCAGCTCCCAAGGTGCGTAATGCATCTACTAAAATTCCGATCGGGCGCTCGCACATGCGAGGTGTTCCCGTCATTTTTTTTGTCGCACCTGTTACCGCATAATAAGCAGTCAAAAAACGCATCGTTGTTCCCGCGTCTAACACATCAGCCTCCGGACCATTCTCCGATAACAAGCGAATCATTGTTTGCGTATCACGCGCCTCCGCTAGATTGGAAAGATTATCAATCGTTCCATTGGCTAAAGCATTGATCACTAAAGCCCGATTGCTTTCTGATTTAGAAGCAGGCAAAGGGATAATTTCTGAAAAAGACGACGAACGTGGAAATAAAGTAATTTGACTCAAAACAGGTTTGCGATTAACGCAATTTTAAAGTGACTAATGATAAAACGGCTAAGATGATCCCCACGATTAAGAAACGAATAACGATCTTCGATTCGTGGTAATTTTTCTTTTGAAAATGGTGATGCAAAGGCGACATCAAAAAGACGCGGCGCCCCTCCCCATACTTGCGTTTCGTATATTTAAAATAGGCCACCTGAATGATGACGGATAAATTCTCGATTAAGAAAATGCCACACAAAACGGGAATCAGCATCTCCTTGCGGATCACAATTGCTAAAGTAGCGATAACTCCACCTAGCATTAAACTACCTGTATCACCCATAAATACCTGGGCCGGATACGCGTTATACCAAAGGAATCCGATACAAGCCCCTACGAAGGCCGCACAAAAGACGGCGAGCTCCCCCGAATTTGGAATAAACATCACATTTAAATATTGGGAAATTACCTTGTTACCAGATACATAAGCTAAGATGGCCAAAGCAATACCGATAATCACCGACGTTCCTGCTGCCAATCCATCAATTCCATCCGTGATATTCGCGCCATTCGAAACCGCTGTAATGATGAAAATAACCACTAATACATAGACAATCCACACGTATTCATCCGGAATGAAACTAGGCAATAACATATTGTAATCGAACTGATTGTCCTTCATGAAAGGAACCGTCGTCAAAAGCGATTTATGATCCACAAAGGTTCCGTCCGCCGCAAATTCACGTACTTTAATGTGTTGGTTAAAATACATCGTTAGGCCAACAATGATTCCAAGACCGATTTGGCCAACCACCTTAAATTTACCCGATAAACCTTCTTTATTTTTCTTGAATACTTTGATGTAATCATCTGCAAAACCCACCGCGCCTAACCAAATAGCCGAAGTAACTAATAGAACAATGTACACGTTCGTCACCTTCGAAAAAAGTAGGGTAGGGATCAATAAAGACAACAAAATAATGAAGCCTCCCATCGTAGGAGTGCCTTTTTTAGCCATTTGGCCTTCTAAACCTAAATCCCGAATTTCCTCTCCAATTTGCAGTCTTTGCAAACGGTAGATCACCGACTTACCCCAAATCGCTGCAATACCTAAAGACGTAATGATTGCCGCAAATGCACGGAACGTAATGTATTGAAACACGCCGGCTCCCGGAATATTCAAGGTCTTGTCTAAGTATTCGAAGAGGTAATAAAGCATCTAAATGGGTTTTAATTTATAAAATTGCAAAAAATCGAGGGGAATTCAAACTTAGCTAAATGCCTCCCCCAGGACTATTTTATCGTCAAAGTCGTATTTAACACCTTGTATATCTTGGTAATTTTCATGGCCTTTACCTGCCACTAAAATGATGTCTCCCGCGGCAGCTAATTCCCTTACCGCATAAAAAATACCTTCCTTGCGATCCGAAACGCGATGTACTTTGGATTTTAATTCAGCCGGGACTCCTGCCTCCATTTGATCTAAAATCAATTCCGGATCTTCCTTGCGCGGATTATCTGAAGTCAATACCACGGAATCACTGTATTTAGCCGCTAACTCTGCCATTATCGGACGTTTCCCTGCATCTCGATTTCCACCACAACCCACTACTGTAATGATGCGTTGTGATTTATCACGAATCGTTTGAATCGTCTTCAGCACATTTTCCAAGGCATCCGGCGTGTGCGCATAATCCACGATCCCCATTTTATTTTGAGAACCAGCTAATTGCTCGAATCGACCCGGAGCCGTTTTGAGGGCCGAAATCTGCACTAATACTTCATGTGATTCCTCGCCTAATAAAAGCGCCGCTGCGTATATTCCCAACAAATTGTAGGCATTGAAAGTCCCAATCAATTGCGCATGTACTTGCTGGTGATCAATCTCTAATTGCAAACCGCCTACGCCGTTGCTGATAATCTTCGCCTTAAAGTCTGCCGCATTCAATAAGCCGAAGCCGTATTTCTTTGCCGCCGTGTTCTGCAACATCACCATTCCGCGCTTGTCATCTACGTTTGTTAACGCGAATGCTGATGAGGGGAGGGCGTCGAAGAAACCTTTTTTGGCCTTAATGTATTCGTCAAATGTCTCGTGAAAGTCCAAGTGATCGCGGGTGATATTCGAGAAAATAGCACCGGAAAATTGGACCGCGTGAATGCGCTTTTGTACCACTGCATGTGAACTCACCTCCATAAAGGCGTGGCTGCACCCTGCCGCAACCATATCGGCTAACAAGGCATTCAAGCTCAACGCGTCAGGGGTAGTATGCGTCGAAGGAATAATTTTATCTTCAATCTTATTCACCACCGTCGAAATCAATCCGCAGCGATGACCCAGGCGCTTGAACAATTCAAATAGCAGGGTTACCGTGGTAGTTTTCCCATTAGTACCTGTTATCCCCACTAATTTCAGTTTCTTGGAAGGATGGCCAAAAAATTCTGCCGCAGCCTCCGCTAAAGCTTGATTCGAATCTGGCACCTGGACACAAGTCACATCGGCTGGAAGTTCAGTCGGAACCTTTTCCACCACCCAGTGCTTGCAACCTTGGGCATATACTTGAGACAAAAACGAATGCCCATCTACCTGGGTACCTGGAATCGCGAAGAAAATAGAACCTGCCGTAGCCTGTCGTGAATCAAAGCACAAATGCTGAATATCCGTTCCTGGGAATAGGGTGATTTGTGCCATCTTAATGCAATTGAATGAAGACTAAACTATTTTTTGCATCAGCTGATCCAGCCGGAATCGATTGATTAGTCACCGTCCCAAAACCATTCGCCCGCACTTTTAATCCTTTATTTTCTAATGCAAATAAGGCATCACGCAAATTCATGCCTACTACATTAGGAACTGTTTTAGGAGCCATCGTCATGGCCTGATTTCTAACCGTCTTCTTCTCTAAATTAAAGTTTAACCACTGCCCGTTTTCCTCCACTTTAGGCAATCCTAAATGAGAGAATAAAATATTTTGATCTGCTGGGTGAATGGTATGTGCTAACTTGTTTTTATTCAATGAATCAGGTAAATAACCGCGCAGCGTTTGCTGTAATTTCATATCGCGCAAATAGATGCGATCCGAAATTTCTTTAAACACCGGAGCGGTAACCTGACGGGCATAGGTGCCTTCAGCGCTACCTTTCGGTTCATCAACCGCGATAATCATGGTATATTTTGGATTTTTGACAGGGAAATAACCAGCAAAAGTCGTGTAATAATTCCCCTTACGGTAGCCTTTAGCCCCCGTTACGGTACGTTGGGCTGTACCCGTTTTGCCGGCAATACCATAAACAGAACCTTTGATGTTATTCGCGGTTCCTTTCGTTACTACCCCCTCTAACATAATTTTCAGTTTCTGTAAAGTCTCTGGTGAGCACAATGGCTTCGAATCACGCACCTGTGAAGCCATATAATCCGTCACCACTTCATCACCACGCGTTGCCTTACTCACAATAATGGGCTGAATCCAGTAACCATTATTCGCGATAGCGTTGTAGAAAGCCAAAATTTGCAATGGCGTATACTGCGTCGAATATCCCACAGACGACCATAATAATTGTAATCCATCCCATTTAGAAGGCACCGGGAAGACCGGTTTTCTACTCGGTTTTAATTGAAAATCGAGCGATTCAATTAAATGGTATTTCTTCAAATAATTGTAAAACTTCTCGTTATTCGTTGTCCCAAAAGCCTCCTGAACCAATTTCATCGTTCCCACATTGGAAGAGCTTTCAATCACTTGTTCTAAAGAAATGGTCCCTAGTGGATGAGAATCTGACATCACCCCATTGTAAAGACGAAACTTACCGTCACCGGTATTGACCATCTTCGTCAATGGATAGTTTTTCTCTTCCAACACCGCCATAATCGAAGGCAATTTAAAAACGGAACCTGGATCACGCGCTTCAAGTAAAGCGTAATTATAGGTTTCTGAATAGCCTGTGGGCGAAAGTGGATTAGCCGCGATGTTCGACAAGGCTTTAATTTTACCCGTCTTGGTCTCCATTACAATCGCCACTGCATAATTACCTTTAAAGATTTTCATCCCATTTAGTAGCGCAGATTCCACAATCTCTTGAATATTAATGTCCAAAGTCGAGTGCAAATCCACCCCTGCTACCGGCAACTTAGGCTCATCGCCGGGCTCCGGACGCCAGGTATTATTATCCATTTTCTCATACATCCCCTCTCCAAACTCTCCGCGCAACTCTTTATCAAAACTATTCTCAATACCCACACGTCCCTTATCTCGTAGATCCTTCAAATACCCCACGGTACGATAGGCCATTTGGCCAAAGGGTGCGTAACGCACATTAATCTTATCAAAAACGACCCCTGATTTATTGGAATTTTTAGCCTCTTTAAACAAAGGGAAACTCAATACTTTTTTCTTTTCTTGGAAGTCTAACAAGCGATTATTCAATAGCAAATAGGTCCGACCACTGCGTCTGGCTGCCGCAATCTTTTCCTTGTATTCTTCCGCCGTGCGATCCTTAAAGAAGTTAGATAACGCCGCCGCTAAGCCATCAATATGTTGTTTATAGAATTCATCTGCCTTCGCATTCCCCGTTAAAACAGAGGGATCCATCCCTAAGCGGTATTTAGGTAAAGTGGTAGAAAGCAAACTTCCATCATCCGAATAGATATTACCACGCGTAGCTTCGATCTTCCGTTTTTTCACATAAGTCGCCATCGCTTCTGAACGAAACTTAGGCCCTTTCAGCACCACCACTTTATACAAACTGAACAGTAGGTACAAGAATACAGCCAAAATGATGATAAAAAACGTGTAAAAACGTCTCGTAATTAAGCCCCGAATATTAGGTCTTTTCTCCTTCGCCATTATTGCTCTTTATTGACTTGAATGATGATTTTAGTGGGTGGAAGCGTACTCACCCCGATTTGATAACGCTTTAATGTCTCTTCCAAATTCGTTTGCTTGCTCACCTTCATATATTCCGCTTTTTGCGTAGTATAATCAGCGCGATCTTCCTCTAGCGCACTCTTTTCTTTTTGAATTTGGTGCAACTTACCGTCAGCCAGCATCGAATAATAAATGTTGATTAGGGTCAAAAAAGCCACAAAAGCAATGCGTTTTACCCACATCACCGGCAATTCGCCTCCCGTGAAATAATCGATATTAAAAATGGAATCGAAAATCCCTTCCTTCTTAGGCGAAGAGATTCGCTTAGGCCCTGCTTCTGTCGGTTCGATGGGTGTTGCCATATTATAATTTAGACGCTATTCTTAATTTCGCACTACGGGAGCGCGGGTTCAATTTCAATTCTTCTTCTGAGGCCGTAATCGGCTTACGAATCACAGACTCGAGTGGGCGATGCACCACCCCAAACAAATCTTTATCCTCTTTCCCCTGCACATTTCCTGCCTTAATAAAATTCTTTACTAGGCGATCTTCTAACGAATGAAAGGACATAATCACTAGCCTTCCTTCCGGCTTCAAAATCGCCGGGGCCTGCGCTAAAAATTCTTCTATCACAGCCAACTCTTGATTCACCTCAATTCGAATCGCTTGAAAGACCTGCGCGAAGTATTTAAACTCCCGG
>JAURHT010000264.1 GCA_030833145.1 Aquirufa sp. | reverse complement strand
TAAACTCGGTGAATACGATTTCTGCGGATATCGAAGATTTAAAAGCACAAATTCTAAAAACGACTTTGCGCGCTCCATTTGCCGGAAAAATTGGTTTCCGTTATGTGAGTTTAGGAAGTTATATTTCTCCTAGTACGCAAATTGCGACGTTAACAAACACGAATCCAGCGAAAATCGAATTCGCCATTCCAGCAAAATATGCGACACAAGTTAGAAACGGCGGTACAATAGAATTTACCACCGAGAATGAAGAAAAGAACTATATAGGTCGTGTCTATGCGATCGACCCTAAGATCGATCCTCAAACAAGAACCTTACAAATCAGAGCCCAAGCGCCTAACCCAGGGAATGAATTAGTTCCAGGAGCATTCGCAAAGGTGAATTTGATCCTAAAAACGAAAGGTTCTGCGATCATGATTCCGACAGAGGCCGTTATTCCAGAAGCGAAAGGAAGTAAAGTCTATGTCGTAAAAAATGGCAAGTCAGTCTCGACAAAGGTGACTTTAGGAACCCGTGGTGATAAAACGGTAGAGATTTTAGATGGTCTATCGATTGGAGATACCTTAATTACGAACGGTATCATTCAAGTGAAACCGGATGGCGAAGTAGAAATTAAAGAAGTCGTAAAATAAATCAACTATGGCATCTTTCTCAGAGATTAGCATAAAAAGACCGGTACTTTCCATTGTGATGTCTATCACGATCATCGTATTTGGTATCATCGGATATACCTACCTAGGCGTCCGGGAATATCCGTCAGTGGATCCGCCGGTGGTAAACGTGCAAACTTCCTACACGGGAGCGAACGCAGATATCATCGAATCCCAAATCACGGAACCTTTGGAGGAATCCATCAATGGTATCGCCGGTATTCGGACCCTTTCCAGTTCAAGCCGTGACGGCCGTTCGAGTATCACGGTGGAATTCGATCTTTCCGTGAATATTGAAGATGCCGCTAACGACGTTCGTGACCGCGTTTCCCGCGCCATGGGTCAATTGCCCAAAGATGTGGATCCTCCCATCGTAGCGAAAGCGGATGCAGATGCGAACCCGATTTATAACATCAACGTATTTTCAGCGACTCGTGATTTATTATCCTTAAATGAATTAGCTACCCGAAATATCAAGGAGAAATTCCAAACGATTCCAGGGGTGAGTTCGGTGCAATTATGGGGTGAGCAGAAATACGCGATGCGTTTGCACATCGACCCAGAGCGTTTAGCCTCCTTCCGATTAACGGCGCCAGACATCGTTTCAGCGTTAGCCAAGCAGAATATTGAATTGCCTTCTGGAAGTATCGAAGGTGCAACGACCGAATTAACCGTAAGAACGCAAGGCCGTTTAACGACGGAAGAGGATTTCAATAACTTGATTATCAAAGAAGAAGGAGATCGATCGGTGAAATTTTCGGATGTAGGTAAGGCGGAACTTTCTCCAGAAAACAACAAGACCTTCTTTAAAAGGGATTTAAAACCGATGATTTCTATCGCGGTTATTCCACAGCCAGGTTCGAACCAGATCCAAATCGTCGATGCTATCCACAAAAAAGTAGAGCAAATTCGCCTGACTTTGCCGGCAGATGTGGAGATGAAAGAAGGCTTTGATAACACAAAATATGTACGTAAATCCATCGAGGAGGTGGAAGAAACCATCTTTACGGCCATTTTATTAGTAACGATTATCATCTTCTTGTTTTTACGCGATTGGAGATCAACCATCATCCCATTAACAGCCATTCCGGTCAGCTTAATCGGGGTATTCTTCTTCATGTACTTAGCCGGATTCTCGGTAAACGTATTGACCTTGTTAGGAATCGTACTTTCTATTGGTCTCGTGGTAGATGACGCGATTGTGGTTTTAGAGAATATTTATACCAAAATCGAAGAGGGATTAAGCCCTTGGGAAGCGGCCATAGAAGGCTCGAAAGAGATCTATTTCGCCGTTATTTCGACGACTGTAACTTTAGCAGCGGTATTCTTACCCGTGATTTTCTTGCAAGGTATCACGGGGCGCTTGTTCCGTGAATTCGGAATTGTGGTAGCCGGATCAGTAATTATTTCCGCCTTCGTTTCGTTGACCTTAACTCCTATGTTGAGCTCTCGTTTATTGAAAGGGAGCCACTCAAAACCTTGGTTTTATACAGTAACAGAGCCTTTCTTCGTAGCCCTTACAAATGGATATGAGGATTCACTAGCCGCTTTCATTAAGATCCGTTGGATGGCTTGGGTGATCATGATTACCTTGTTTGGTATCATTTATGCCCTGTTTAAATTCGAGGCAATCCCATCTGAACTAGCGCCATTAGAGGATAGAGGTGGTCTTCGTGTGAACGCGGTGGCACCGGAAGGAGCTACTTTCGAATACATGTTGAATTATACAGATGAGATGGCCAAATTCTTGACAACTGCCATTCCTGCGCATGAGCGTTACGCCG
>JAURHT010000265.1 GCA_030833145.1 Aquirufa sp. | reverse complement strand
GTCTCTAGTTTTGAGACTTTGCGCAAGGAATTAAAGATTACGAAGATTAAAACCTGTATCGGAGGTTCTCTAGGCGGTCAGCAAGCCGTTGAATGGGCGATTATGAATCCAGGTTTGATCGAAAATTTGATTTTAGTGGCGACTAACGCGGTTCATTCGCCTTGGGGAATTGCCTTTAATGAGTCCCAAAGAATGGCCATCGAAGTCGATCCTACTTGGAAAGAATCTCAGCCTAAAGCCGGTTTAGAGGGAATGAAGGCCGCTCGTGCAACCGCCTTGATTTCGTATCGCAATTACGAAACCTACCAAATTACCCAGGCTCGCAAGGAAAATTCCTATGGATCATCTCTGCGCGCGGTATCGTATCAACGTTACCAGGGAGAAAAATTAGCGCAACGCTTCAATGCGTATTCCTATTTTCAACTATCGAAGATGATGGATTCGCAGGATGTGGGACGCCACCGGGGTGGCGCTGTGGCTGCTTTGAAGCAAATTCAATCAAAAACGCTGGTAATTGGTATTAAATCAGATGCGTTATTTCCGATTATTGAACAAGAGTTTTTGGCCAAATACATCCCAGGTGCCTCTTTCCATGTCATCGATTCCCTGTATGGACATGATGGATTCTTGATTGAAAGTGGTTTAATGACGAAGGCAGTACGTTTGTGGCAGAAATTGCAACGCTTAGAAGTGAACCCAATGGCCGATTTCTTCCAGGCCTTAGAAGCTAAAATGGCAGCCTATGAAATTTCATAACAAAGTAGTTTGGATTACGGGCGCTTCTTCCGGTATCGGAGAGGCATTAGCTTACGCTTTTGCGGCAGAAGGTGCTTTATTAGTTTTGTCTGCGCGTCGAGAGGAAGAATTACAGCGGGTGGCAAAAGCCTGTGGGAATGCCTATGTGCTCCCATTCGATATGCTTTCTGTGACAGAACATGCGGATCGTGTGCAGGATGTGATGAACACCTATGGTCGCATCGATTATTTAGTTTTAAATGCAGGAGTTTCTCAGCGCTCTTTTGTGAAAGACACGACATTCGATGTATATCGCCGTCTTTTTGAGGTGAATTTCTTTTCGATTGTTTCCTTGACTCAAGCCGTTTTGCCGATTTTTACCTCCCAAAAATCGGGTGTTTTCGTACCCATCGCCTCTGTGGCGGGTCGGATTTCGACTCCTCGACGTGCTGCTTATGGGGCAACGAAGCATGCCTTGATTGGTTTCTTCGACTCCGTGCGTGCCGAAGTCTTCCATGATGGTATCCGCGTCACCACTATTTTACCAGGTTATATCAAGACGAATATTTCACTTCACGCAATGAACGAGAAAGGGGAGGCTTACGGTAAAATGGATCCGAATCAGGCCAAAGGCTTAGACCCCAACATCACTGCCCAAAAGATTCTTCAAGCCGTTCTAGCAGGCAAAAACGAGTTTTTTGTCGGTGGATTCCTCGAAGGTTTTGGCCTTTTCGTGAAGCGCTTCTTTCCTTCGATTATGCCCTTTATGCTGCGTAAGATTAAGAATACGTAGTTTTTTTCTCGTTAAAGAAGAATACGAATAATAGTAAAACGACTCCCGCAATCGCTGCTGGAACCATCCAAACTGCTTGCCAGTTTTTCACTTCATTGACGGTATAATAGTCTAGAACGATACCCGACAGTTTAGAGCCAATGCCCATCCCGATGCCGTAGGTCGCAAAGGTGATTAAACCCTGAGCAGAATTCTTGATTTTTTCGCCCGCTTTTTGGTCTGTATAAATCTGCCCTGTCACAAAAAAGAAATCGTAGCAAACCCCGTGCAGAATAATCCCGATATACAATATCCATTCGCTCGATATTCCATCCCCATAGCCGAAACACAAGAAACGGACGATCCAGGCCACCAGGCCCACTACGAGCATTTTCTTTACTCCTAACCGTGTGAAAGCGATGGGAATCAATAGCATAAATATCACCTCGGAAGCCTGCCCTAAAGACATTTTGTTCTCCACATTGCTCATGTGCGAATCCGTTAACGAAGGATTTGCCATGGCATAATAGAAGGACAAAGGAATGCAAATCAAAATGGAGGAGATAAAGAAGATCAAGAACGAACGATCTTTAAATAATTTCAAGGCATCAAGGCCCAAAATCTGCGCCACTGAGGCATTCTTATCTCCTTTCGGAGGGGTATTCGGTAAAGTAAACGAGTAAATTCCCAACAGGAATGAGGTATACATCGCAATCTCAAAAATGGCCACCTTGTCTCCTAAGGCATAAAAACCGATGATATTCGTCACCACAATCCACGCGATAGTACCCGTTACCCGAATGCTCGGAAATTCCTTCTCCGGATTCGACATCTGGTTCATCGCAATCGAATTCGATAAGGCTAAATTAGGTGCAAAACAAAGCGTGTAGGCTAAAATATACCAGAAAAAGGCTTCCGGATCTCTT